>JBIIMH010000183.1:0-4772 GCA_044338095.1 Rariglobus sp.
ATGGGGGCTGCGCCTAGGCGGCTTGCGCCAACCGGCGCAGCGATGCGGTGGCACGGTCGAGTCGCAGTAGGGCCGTCCCGGTGCCGTGGTTACGCCCCTTGGCTTGGGTCACGCGGATGAGGTGCCGCGGCCGGTCATCTGCGGCATCCTGTGCGACAACCTCGCCCGTCCCGCTCATGTCGGCCGGTATCTCACTGGGGCGTTCGAGAAACACGATACGGTTGGCATCCTGCTCGATGCTGCCCGAGCCGCGCAGGTCGCTCATGCGGGGGGGGCGGTCGTCGTGCTCACTGTCCCGGTTGAGCTGAGAAAGCAGCATCACCACGCAGCCCTCACGCACGGCGAAGCGTTTGAGAGCCCGGGTAACCTTGCCGATGGCGGTGGCCTCGGTGCTTCCCTTGGCGATGTTTTGGCAATCGGCGATTAACTGGAGGTAATCAATCACCCAAAGGCTCAGGCCATGCCGGGCTTTGAAGGCGACCGCTCGGCCGATCATTTCATCCAGCCACTCGTCGGTGTGGGTAACGCTGAACTTCGGCACCACAGCCAATTCATCAAATCCGGCCAGCAGCGCGGCCTGCTCCTCGGTGCAGAGCTTGTCGAGTTCGCGGCGACTACGGATGCCAGTCTCGTTGGCTACCAGGTTGATTGCCAGTTCCACGTCGGTCACTTCGAGGGCTGTGAGTAAAGTGGGCATGCCCTTCTGTGCGGCGAACAGCGCCTGCATTCGCGCAAGGGTGCTTTTACCCACGCTCGGACGGGCGGCCACGACGACCAATTCCCCCGGCTCCATAGGCTGAAACTCAAAGTTAAGGTTGTGCCAGGCCCACGGTAGCGACCAGACCGACTTCGTTCGCTGGCTCTCGGGCTTGAGCCGTTCGATCATGTGCGCCTTGCCCTCTGCCACGATCTGGCTCCAAGAACGGGCCTCGATGCGCGATTGCACGGCCTCGGCGATGCGCTCCATGGCTGGCCCGAGGTGAGCAGCCACTCCTTCGCCGGTGTAGGCATGGGCCGTTTCGATCAGCGCAGTAGCTGCTCCGATGGCCTGGCGGAGCTGGTAGAGGTCGCGCACGGTTTCGGCGAAGTAAGCCACCTGTAGTGTCGTGGGAGCGCTGGTCGCAATCTGCGCAAGTCCTGCATAACCGCCTACGGCCACAAACTGATCACGGCGTTTTAGCTCTTCGGATAGCACGGTGATGTCGATCTCTCTGCCCTCGGCGTGGAGGGCTTGCATCGCCTCGTAAAGCGTCCGGTGGGCGGGGGTGTAGAACGCTTGCGCAACCACGCCGTTGGTGGCGCAGGTGCTCATAACATCGCGGCCGTCCAGGAAGGCGCAGGCCAGGAGACAGGCCTCGGCTTCGAGGCTGTGGGGAAGTTCTCTGAGTATTTTATCCATGTGTTAAATTGCCGGTGGTCGGCGGTTTATGGTTTCTTTGCGGGGAAGTGGTAGGTCGCCACGCTGCTTGGCGTCGGCGTAAGCTTTGACGAGATAGGATGGCCAGCTGCGGATCAGTCGGCCCTGGGTGTCGAACCAGCCAACGGCCTCGCAGCGATGCCAAGTTTCACGGATAAATGCTTCAGGCACCGTGATCAGCCCGGCGTACTGCACCGCCTCGGTTTCGCTCGACGGCAGGTTGCGCGGTCGGGCTGGTGGTTCGCTCGGTTCGGCATCCAACGGTGGTTCGGGTCGGGCGAGACCGGCTTTGGGGCTTTGGGGGTCTCTCTCCTTAGTCTTATCTTCTCTCATATCCTCTTCTCTTATCTGGTCCGGACATTTGTCCGAGGTGTGTCCGGATGCGGGTAGGGCGTCCGGTCCGGTTGGCTTCACGTTATGGCGGAGGCGTTGCAGTCGTTTGCGCTCCTGTTCACCGGCGCGGGCCTTGGCCGATTCGCTGTTGTGGCGGTCCCACTTGGGAAAAGTTAAACCAGCGGCGGTGTTTTCCAGCCACCCGGCACCGATCATCGCTTCGGCAAAGCCCTTGCGCCTCACCATGCGATCGATCCGAGAACAGGTAGCTCCTGCGATATAGCCATCGACCGTTAGATTGTCGGCCCATGACCAGATAATCGCCAAGCAACCGACGACATGGGCGTCATCCATGTTCAGTTTGTCAGCGATAGCGGCGACCGCCGGATCAGCCTGCAGAGTCGTCTTTAGTTTTATCCAACTCATGAGCTTTTGGGCGAACTGATGTCCAGGGGGGGTGAGTGAGCGCTCCGCCGGCTGCTCCGTTTGCTCGGCGCGGAGGAAGGGGAGTAGTTCGTTAAGCACCGCCCTGATCAGGCGCGGCTCGTGGCAAACCCGCGTCTCGGGCGATGGCCCGAACGGATTCACATTCGGGAGGGGCAGATTGGTGCTCATGCGGCCACCTCCGTTTCGAGCCGCGTGAGGGCGATCAGCACGGCTGACCGCCGGTAGCGGATCATGCGCCCGCTGATTTTGACGTAAGGTATACGCCGCGCGAGTTGGAGGCGTTCAATCTGGCGAAGGCTGCAACGCAGCTCAGTGGCTAACTCCTGCTTGGTGAGGAGGTCGCCCGGAGCGCGGACGATGTCGGTTTTACGCCCCGGCGTGGCGGTTAAGGTCGGCGTGGTGCTCATGCCGCTCACCAAGAGCTCGCATGTGATTTTTGAGAAGCGTGGGGACTACATGCTATGTCCCACTAAACCTCGAATTACCTTTGAGCGATACCGCGTAGCGCGTCCTTAACTAATGCCTTTAAATCACCCCAGATCGTGTAGTCTTTTGATCGAAGGCCCTTCTTTTTCGCCGCCCACGCTTTCACCAACGGCCTGTTCAAGATCTCTGCTTTGGATTCTTCGAGTTGATCACTTACTCGGTCCCACGCCTGCCAACGTGTTTTACCCTTCGGTGGTTTAATTGTGATTCGGGGGTTCCCGAGCTGAGATTTGTAATGCATCTCGGTAGCAAGAGACGTCCACAGTCCTCCTAGGTTTGATGATCGTCCCTTACCTGCCCCTTTTTTGGGTTTTGGGAGTCCTGCATTTTCGAATAATTCACCATTCCCCATTTCGTCAGGCATTTTACAATACGCGTAAACTTTACCGTCGGGAGCGATGTTTACTGGCCATTCAGGATAATCACGAATCCAAGTGAATGATTTAGGGTTTTTCGCTGCCGTTTCATGGAAAACTTTTACCGCTGCTGTCACTGATCGGATGATACCGCAGTCAGGGGCCGCGACGTTGCCCGAAGCGTGAGGGAATGCTTTTTGAAGCGCTAATGCTGCGTGCTTAATAGCTGAAGCTAAGGAATAGGCCGCTGCCGCTCTTTCGTCATGTGATAGGCTTTTGTCGCAAGCGGCGACGGCCAATGCATTGATTCCGGCTGTCGTAAAATCTCGAAGAAAATCGCCCGTAGTCCCGCATGCGTTTAAATTTTCTTTCCAACCGAAATTTGCGAGGGCTGACGCAGCGTCAATTGCGGAAACTGTTTTGCGTTTCTTCATGCGGTAGCCGTTTTAAGCGGAACAACAGTTTCATTGGGCCTGACCGGCCGTATGTCCCAATACCTCGCCGCGTCCTCCGGCCGGACCAACTCGCGGTAGTGAGCGAAAATCTCTTTCGTGGTGGTGTGACCCATTTCCAGGGCCAACCGGGCGGCATCCCCGTAATGCGACAGGTGATATGAGCCGAAGGAGTGCCGGAGGCCGTTCTCGGGCCATGCGGTCAGGTTCGCCGCCACCATCACGGGCTCTCTGCGGTCACGCCACAGGCTCTCGTTGCCGTGGACGACTTTGCCTTCCTTGCGGCGATTCGCTACAAAGACCGGCCCTGTTTTGCCTTTAAAAGGAAGCAGCCACTCCTTCAAGTTGGGTTCAATTTTTACGAGCCGCCGCTGCGACGTCTTGGACTTGCGTGCGGTGACCTCGATGTATCCGCGTTCAAGGTCTACCTCCGCCCAATCCAGGCGGAAAATCTCGGCCATTCGCAGACCGGCAAACGCGCCAATCGCGAGAACCGGCAGCACATCGGCTCCTGCCTTTGGCAACAAGGCTGCCAATTGCTCCGGGGTGAAGATCGCGGCCGGTTTATCGACGAGCTTTACCTTGTCCACCTTGGCAGCCGGGTTGGTCTTGGCGTAGTCGCGCCGCACCGCGTATTCAAAAAAAGCATGAACGACCGCCCGGTAGTTGTTCTGCGACTGCGGAGACAGGCTGAGACCGCGTAGCCAGTCGTCGATTTCAACGGCACGGATTTCCTCAATTATGCGGCCTGGTTTCTTGAGCTTTCGCTCGGGGTCGCGCACGGTGCCGAAATGGGCTTCGAATCCCGCCAGGCGAAAGGCGAAGTCCTTGAGTGTGCGCTCGGCCTTTCCGGCGCGCTTCTTGGCACCGAGGTATTCGTCCACTAACGCTCCCACCGTTATGCTCCGCCTGGTGGCTTTGAGTTGTTCGATGAAGTGGTCGGTCGCCTGGGCGAGGGTAAACCCAAAGGGCTTCAGCTTTTCTGCGCATTCGGCGGCCATTACCCGCAGCGGCAGTGAGAGCGTCAGACCTTTGGCGTCGGCATTGGAAAGCTCGACCTCCTTGGCGAAGGCAAAGGTGTTGGCCTCTTGCTTCGTTTTGAAGAACTTACTGTTTCGCTTCCAGGTGCCGGCGGTAAACCGCTCACGGTCTTCGGCAGAGGCGTCGGGGTGGAGGGCCAACCATGCGGCGACACTGGTTTTGGAGGGGCGGTTGCCGGTCCCCCATGCCACGCAAAAGCGGGATGTTGACGAGCGAGGGTTTTCTACCACGATGACCCTC
>JBIIMH010000184.1:0-4767 GCA_044338095.1 Rariglobus sp.
GTCGCCTCCATGACTTCGGGCTCAATACCTTGCTCGGTCAGCAGCGCCGAATCCACGCTGTATAAAAACGCGTCCTCGCCTTGGCCGACCCCCAGCGCCGCCGCCAAGTGATCCGCCGCATGGATATGCGCCGCCAGAGCACGGAACTCGGCCGGAATCGCCACCGTGGGCGGGTTGTTGGCCGCCACCACCACGCAGGCCACCGGGAAGCGCCATTCCGCCAGCAAACGCGCGCTCACCGCCGCATGATTAAAGCCCAATTCGGCGGTTTCCGCCTCCAACCAGGTCACGCCCTCGGTGCAGCGCGCCCGCACCCCGGCAAAGGAGTCCGCGCAACTAAAGGCGACCGCCAGTTTGCCGATTTCGTGGACCAGTCCGCAGGTGTAGGCCAGCGCTGGATCGACCCGACCGGTGCGCTGGGCGAGCGCCTCGGCCGCCAACGCCTTGATTAAAGACGCGCGGCAAAAATCCCCCGCTTCCCAGCGGTAACCGACGACCTCGATCGCCATCCAGCGCGAGGCCATCGACAAGGCGGCCAACCGATAAAGTTCCTTCGCGCCCAAGCGCATGACCGCCTGACCCACGGTATCGGCAACTGTTTCACCGCCGAAAAAAACCGAGTTGGCCATGCGTACCGTGGCGCTCGCCAGCACCGGATCCATCTGGATCAACTTGGCCAAATCCTCGATGTCGGCGTGCGGTTGTTCCAGCAGGGTGATCAAACGCGGCAGCAGCGCGGGTGAACAGGGCAGTGAGAGCGCTTTTGCGCAAACCTCATCAAGGGTGGGCATGGTGTGAAAATTACAGGTGCTACGGGTGGCGTCAGGCGGCGCAAAGCGAGGCCGGATCAAGGATGAGGGCGATGGTGCCGTCGCCGAGAATCGCACCGCCGGCCACGCCGGGTCGGTCTTGCAGGAAAGCGCCTAGGTTCTTGATCACGACCTCCTGCTTGTTGAGCAACTCGTCGACGAGCAGCGCGTACATTTTGCTGCCCACCTCGATCATGACCACGATGCCCTTGGTCGGATCCTCCTCGGCGCCGTCGATTTCGAAGCGGCGGTGCAAGCGGTGCAGCGGCAGAATTTTCCCGCGATGATCGATTACTTCGCCCCGGCCTTGAATGGTGGTGAGCATCTCCTGCGTGGGCTTGAGCGCCACCTGAACGGTGATCGTCGGCAGAATAAAGCGGTCCTCGCCCACGCGAACCAGCAAGCCGTCGATGATCGCCGTGGTCAGCGGTAAACGGATACGGAATGTGGTCCCCTGCCCCTCCACGGTCTCGATCTGGATCTGGCCGCGCAAGCGCTCGATATTGCGCCGCACCACGTCCATGCCGACACCGCGCCCGGACACTGCGGTGACCTTGGCCGCGGTGGAAAAGCCGGGCAGGAAAATCATGTTCAAAATCACGTCGGCGGGCGGGGTGATGCCCTCGGCGACGAGCCCTTGGGCACGGGCTTTTTCGAGCACCCGGGTCTTGTTGATGCCGCGGCCATCGTCGATGAGCTCGATCACCAAATTACTGCCCTCGTGATACGCGGCCAGGCGCAGGCGCCCCTGCTCATTTTTCCCAGCAGCCTTGCGATCGGCGGGGCCTTCGAGGCCGTGGTCGAGGGAGTTGCGCACCATGTGCACGAGCGGGTCGACGATTTCCTCGGCGACGGTGCGGTCGATCTCGGTTTCGTCGCCACGGGTCTCAAACAGAACCTGTTTGCCGAAATCGCGCGACAGGTCGCGCACCAGCCGCTCCATGCGTTGGAAGGTAGGCTTGATCGGCACCATGCGCAGCGACATCGCGGTGTGTTGCAGCTCCTTGGTGATGCGGCCGAATTGGGCGAGGTTGCGCGCCAGCGACGTGCCACCGGCATCCAGCCCCTTGGCGGATTCCATCAACTGGCTTTGCACGATGACCAACTCGCCAACGACATCGACCAACGAGTCGAGTTTTTCGGTGTTCACGCGCACCGAGGACGAACTGGTGGTGGCCGCAGGTCGGCCGGCATCGGCAGCGGCGGCAGGCGCAGCTTGTGCGGCAGGGGCGGCGGCGGCGGGGGCATCCGGAGTGCTGGAAGCGGCGGCGGGCGCGCTGGAGGAATCGGGGGTGGCTTGTGGAGCGGCCTGGACCGGGGCCGGGGCTGGGGCGGCCGAGGGTTTGGAAGCGTCGCCGACAGCGAGGCGGCGGACGGCGGCGATCAGGTGGCCGACGGGCACGGCCTTGTTGGGCAACTGGCCGCGTTCCAACGCCAGCGTGATCTGCCCCATCATCTCTTGAATGGCGTCACGGCTGTTAAGAATTTCGGTGATAATGGCCGGGGTGAGCTGGAGTTTGTCGGTGCGGGCCAGGTCCAGCAGCGACTCGACCTCGTGGGTGAGCTTGTGCATCGGGGTGAGGTGCAAAAAGCCCGACACGCCCTTGATGGTGTGGAAGGAGCGGAACAGGCCATTGAGCGCGTCGCGGTCATTGGGGGCGGCGTCCAGGGCGAGCAAAGCGGCCTCGATTTGATCGAGGTGGTCGAGCCCCTCGGCGTGGAATTCGCCGAGCAGCTCGCGATTTTCGCCCAGATCGAGAACGAGGATCTGATCGGCTTCGACAGCGACGACCGCCACCGGGGCAACCACGACGGCGGCAGGGGCGGCGTTACCCACGGCCAAGGGTTGAGGCGCGTGACCATCGCGCACGGCCACCAAGGCACCCGGCAACCAGGCTGCGAGAGCCTTAAGATGAACGATTGACGCCTCATCATAGGGACGAGCCTCGTTGAGCAACGTATCGAGGCAGCCGTGCAAGCCCTTAACTGGCCCCTCCAATTCAGGCTGGTCACCGAGATGCCCGATAAGATCACCGAGAATACTATATGCGGGAATCAATCCCTCATCACTCAGCGCGGTGGCAAAAATCGATTCAGCGGCGAAGCGACTGGCGAGATCATCGAGGACAGTGAAGGTGGAGGAAAGTAGGGGCATGAGGATTGGGAGGTAAACTAGGGAAAAAAGTGTGGTCAGGGGTTATTACGGCACGTTCCGCAGCCAACTTGAGTGACGAACAACGAATTATGGCGGAAAACACACCGTCGCGGCGACGGAATGACCAATGGCCAATAACCAACGCCCAACTACCAATCCACCCTTTACAAACCCTCCCACCCTGCACCGCCCACAGGCCCTTGGCCATTGGTCATTGGTCCTTGGTCATTGGTCCTTGGCCCTTGGTCATTGGTCCTTGGCCCTTGGTCCTTGGCCCTTGGCCCTTGGTCATTGGTCATTGGTCCTTGGCCCTTCTCCGCCGCCTCCCCCGCCTAAAACCGCTGAATAAAACTTAGGCCGATGAGTAAAGTTTCGCCCGATTGCGCCGATAACACTGCGTGTAGCCCCACCTACGTGCCGGCTGCCCTCCAAAAAACAAAATTCGTTTTTACTCATGAGCACTCAGCACAGCACCGACACCTCCCGGCTTGCCGGGAAATACCTCACCGTTGTTCTCGACAAGGAAGCCTACGGCATCGCGGTCCTCAAGGTTCGCGAAATCATCCGCCTGCAAAAAATCACCCCCGTGCCGCAAATGCCGGTGTTCGTGAAGGGCGTGATCAACCTGCGTGGCCGCGTCATCCCTGTGATCGATTTGCGCATCAAATTCGGACTTAACGCCGAGCTTGCCGAACGCACCTGCGTGGTGGTGGTGCAGATCGCCCTGGAGGCCGGTCGCAACGTACAAATGGGCCTGGTGGTCGACAGCGTTGAGGAGGTCGTGAACCTAACCGGTGCTGAAATCGAGCCCACCCCCGAATTCGGTGCGCGCATCGACACCTCGTATTTGCTCGGCCTGGCCAAGATCAAAGGCGTGGTGAAGACGCTCCTCGACATCGAGCGTGTGGTCGCCCCCGAGACGATGGAACGCATCGCCCACGCTGCCTAAACGCGCAGCGTAAAAAACCAAAAGCGGGCCCGGCCACCTTGGCCGTCGCCCGCTTTTTTTGTGCCCGATGGGCCGATACATTCTTGAGCTACGCTCAAGGCCAAGAGGAGTTCCGCCCCTGTCAACGTCCGGAACAACGTCCAACATCCAACATTGAACGTTCAACATCCAACCAGCCTGAGCCAACATCCGCCGCACTCCGCGTTGAACGTTGGATGTCCAATGTTGGATGTTGGATGTCCAATGTTGGATGTTGGATGTTGGATGTTGGATGTTGAACGTTGGACGTTGGATGTTCGATGTTGAACGTTGGACGTTCTCCGCCCGCTGCAATCATTCTCGTTCTCCTACTCGTTCGCGATTCCGCAAACACCCTGAGCTCACGCTCAGGGCCACGTTCGATCATCGCTCAGATCCACTACGCCCACGCCCCGTCGCGCTGCGTATCAGCCCTTCGCTCTCGCCTTTGCCTTGGCGCCCTCATTGATCACCCCGCGCAGTGCCGTCCCGAAGGCGGCCAAATCGAAGGGTTTTTCCAGGATGTCCGTGTGGTCCAACGCCCGCAGCTCTTCCTTCGCCAGCGCCGTAAGATTTCCCGTCACTACCAGCACCGGCACTTCCGGCGAACGCGCACGCATGACCTTTAACACGTCGAGTCCGCTCATCCTCGGCATGTTCAGATCCAACACCACCACGTCCACCTGCGCATCCACCGCCAAAATATGCTGGATCGCCTCGGTGCCGTCCTGTGCGGCAATCACCCGGTAGCCGGCGTCACTGAGCGCCGCTCCGAGCATCTCCTGGATCGGCAGCTCGTCGTCGACCAGCAGCACTCGCTCGGTACCGGCGGGTAA
>JBIIMH010000186.1:0-4753 GCA_044338095.1 Rariglobus sp.
CTATGGCGTCAAGCGGGTGGGGGGCAGGGCGTGAATCTTTTCCGCCAAAACGAGGATTTGGCGAACAGCCGTTTGATTTGTGTAGGGCGACGGGCGGCCATTGTCGGGCAGGCCGGTGGTGCGCCATCGCTTCCAGTGTTCGATGAGCGCCGTGGTGACGGCGGCGGCATTCGTTGCGATGACGTGTGTGTGGCCTTCGGTTTCCAGTATCCGGTCGAGCATCGGGTTGCGCCAGGTCAGGGCCAGCACTGGGCGCTGGGTCCAGAGGTATTCGTAGAGTTTTGACGGGATGTACTCTTCGCAGAAGGCGTCGGTGCCGTGCAGCAGAAGCAGCAGGTCGACTTGGCGCATGGCTTCCAGCACCCGCCGACGGCCGCTTTTGCCGGTGAGCAGGTCCTGTTCGAGGCGGCCAAGGACGGTGATGCGGGCTTCGGGGGGAAGGCGGTCGCGAGCGGCTTGGGAGACGCTATCGAGTTGGCTGCCGTAGATTTCCATCGCCACCTCGGCGGCCATCGCCGGTTCGCGGCGAAGCGCTTCGGCCCAGCCGGCGAAAAACACTTCGAGGTTGCGCGAGTCATTGAGCGAGCCGAAGTGGCCGATGCGCAGGACGGGGCCAGGGGCGTAGGTGGTGGTTTTGAAATCGGGCGACTCGGCGCCCGGGATGATCACGTGTCCTCGTTCGCCCAACTCAGGGTGGCGGGCACGGGCGCGGGCGAGGGCGTTGTCGGTGAACCAAAACGCGGCGTCTGCGTGGCGGCAGATGAGGCCTTCCAACCACGCGGCCCAGTGGTAGGCCTGGCGTTTACCGGTCATCGCGGTGTGGATCATCGGGTCGTGGACCTCGGCGATCCAGGGCAGGCCGGTTTTGCGGGCAAGCAGATAGCCGGCGAGGTGGGCGCTGTTGGCTCCGCCGGTCGAGTAAATCAAAGCGGGTCGGCGGGCGCGGATAACTTTTAAGCCGCGACGATAGGCGGGGTAAAACCAGGACCACTGGCTTTCGAGGTGAATGCAGAGGCGTTCCAGCGCGTAAAAGGGGAGTAGTAGCAGCGAGTAAACGGCCTTGGTGAACTTGTAGGTGAAACCGGAGCCGTAGCGGCGGCGCAGGCTGTGGCGCAGGTCGAACTTGAGGGCGGAGGGGGCGCAACCGTTGAGTTGGTGGTGCTCCAAAATCGGATCGGGCGTGCCGGTGGTCGCACTGATGATCACCGGTTCAATCGAGCGGGCGAGAAAGGGGATTTTGTCGGTGATGGTCTGGCTGGCGGCGCGGCCATCCATGTTAAACCCATGGGAGAGAATGAGCCACACGGGACGTTGGCCAGCGGGCTGGGGCGCGGAGGAAGCCATTGAGGGTGCGATCGTTGAGCTAGGAGCGGTTTGCTAGGAGTTGGGCGCAGGGATCTGGTTTTCAGTAGTGCATGCGCTTGGCCAGGCGCCAGCGGCCAAAATGCCAGAAGCGGCGGTGCTGGCTGATGGGTTTACTGTGGTCATCCATGATGCGGTGAAAGAATTCCAGGAGGTACTCTTCGCTGTAAAACCGGTTGGGTGTGTTGCCGTGGAAATACGGCTGTTCGAGCAGCGCGCGGTATCGGGCTTCGTCGCGGTCCACTTCGAGGATCTTTTCGATAAAGGTCTCGTCGTCGGGGTAGTCGTAGCGGCAGAGCATGCTGTTGGTGTTAAACTCTTCGCCAACACGGGGGTTGCCCCAATAAATCGGCACGCAGCGCGCCCACATGGCGTCGACCAGCTTCTCGGTGGTGTAGCCGGGGATTTCTTTGTTCTCGTAGCAAAGGTGGAACTTGCAGGGCTGATTAAAGGCGAGCTTGGGCCGGCCGCCCATCGGTAGCGGGCCGCCGATCGTGTTCATGAAACGCCCGCCTGATTCAAGGGGTTTGCGTGCGTGGAGTTTTTTGAAGAATTCCACCCGCTGGGTGGTGCGGCGCTTGTTGGCGTTGGATACGACCGCAGAGCAGAACTTGGTTTTGCGCGCGATGATGGCGTCGGCCTCTCCGGGTTGTTTAATGAGTTCGGCGGCGGTGGCTTCGCTGCCCCAGACGTAATAGGGGAAACGCAGGTTGCGCGGGTCGTCGAGGTAGTGGCAGGTCAGCGCATAGTCGGTGCGGTTCCAGTCGGGCTGGATGGATTCGCCGGTCCAGAACAGTTTGCGGCAGGTGTAGAGCCGGTTGAGGTGGCCGCCTTCCTGAAAGATGAGCAGGTCGGGTTTGTCGCTGATTACGACCGTAAAATCTCGCCGCAGGACGCGGGTGAACCAGTTGTCCACTTTGTCAATGCACCCGAAGTCGGTGAAATCCAGTTTGAGGACGGGTTTGATCTTGGCGGTGGCGGGCATGGAAAAAAGGTGCGGGGTACGTGCTTAACGCGGATGGGGCATGAGGCAAGGGGCGGGGGTGAGTGACCAGCCCAAAGTAAACCGGAGTCGGAGCTATTGGGCCGTATCATTTAAAGAGTCTCATCTGCCGGCCCTGAAAAAACAAAAACAACACTTGAATGCTTTTAGCCGCGAAAGAATGCCGCGACCGCGACATGCCCCGAGAGTGTAGTCACTCGCTGGCCCAAAAAATTTTTAATGACACATAAATGAAAGCCGCGGGGGTTGGGTTTGACCAAATCATTCTGCATGGAACGCTCTTGCGGACTATTCGATTAAGGGACTCCTCTTTTTCGGACCGCTTGGGGGCGCAGTGCTCCCTTTTATTCCAAATCCAACAATCCTTCCTCCCGTATTATGTCTCCTACCGTTTATCAAGTCATCCATCTGGTTTCACTCTTCGTGTTGTTCGGCTACACGTTTTACGCCTTCGCGGCACCGGCCGAGAATCGCAAAAAAGTCCTCATGATCACCGGCATCGCCAGCCTTTTGGTGCTGATCAGCGGCTTTGGGCTCATCTCCAAGCTCTACAATAATCAGTTCGCCGCCTGGATGATCGTGAAGCTGGTCGCCTGGCTGGGGCTCTCCGCGCTGGCAGGCTTGGGCTTTCGCCGCCGGGGTTCGGTTGGAATTTTTGCCGCCGTCGCCATCGCGCTGACCGTTGCCGCTGTGGTGGCTGTTTACGTCAAACCGATCTAACCCCAATTAGTGTTCAAGTTGAGGTTTACGGCATCCTTGAGCTCACGCTCAAGGCCACACGCTTCGCGAACACACTCCTCGTGGCCTTGAGCGTGAGCTCAAGGTGTTTACCCGAAAGTATCCGCACCGTTGGAACGAGGATCATTATGCTCATCTTGAATTCGAATTGGTATAACCGGTCTAATTCTACGCCATGACTGAGCCGCTGTGTGGCGTTTGGGTTGACGATGTGGGCAACGTGCAGGTGTGCGTGGCGACGCCGGAGGGCGGACGGGCGACACGCACCGAGCGACTCCGGCCCTTTGCTTGGCTCAACGCGGCTGTCGGCTCTGCCGCCGCTGAGGGAGTGACGATTGACGCGTTGGCCGGCCCCGGGCCTTTTAACCGGCTGGCACACGCGGAAAACCTGGCGGCATTCGAGGCCTTTGTGGCCACCGCCAAGCAAACCGGTGGCGTCGATGCGGTGAAACCACTGGAGAGTCAGTTTCTCCTGCAAAACCGCGCGCGGCTTTTCAGCGATTTGAGTTTTGGCCAACTGCGGCGCTGCCAACTCGATATCGAAACGGCTTCCAGTGACGGACAGTTTAGCGATGCAACCAAAGCCTCCGACTGCGTGCTGGCGATCGGGCTGCGCTTCGGTGAGCGCAATCGACTTCTCGTGCTCGACGAGGTGAGTCCGTCAGGCGAACGGCGTTTGTTGGAGCAGTTAAATTCAGTCTTGGCCGAAGAAGATCCCGACGTGATCGAGGGGCATAATATCTTCAAGTTCGACCTCGATTACCTGCGCCAGCGGGCGAAAAAACTGAAGGTATCCTGTGCCTGGGGACGCTTCGGCCAGAAGGCGTCCTTTCGTAACAGCCGCCTGAAGGTCGCCGAGCGCTGGATCGACTTTCCGCGCTGCGACCTGCCGGGGCGCACGGTCGTCGACACCTACCTATTAGTGCAACAGTACGACATTACCACGCGCGAGCTGGCATCGTACCGGTTAAAGGAGGTCGCGGTCTATTTCGGCATCACGGACAAGGCCAGCGAGCGGACTTATTTGGCCGGCGACAAGATTCACGCCGCGTTCACGGAAAACAGGCCGCAATTCCTCGCCTACCTGGCCGACGACTTGCGTGAAACCAAGGGTGTAGCCGATTTGTTGCTACCAACGTATTTCGAGCAGGTGCGCACGTTTCCGATTCTGCTGCAAGAGGCCACCCTGCGTGGCACCACGGGCAAGATCGACCTGCTGTTTCTTGAGCACTATTACCATGCCCGGCAGGCGTGCCCGGTCCCGCCCGAGATGGCCGCCTTTGAAGGCGGTTACTCGCGCAGCTTTAAGGAAGGCGTCTTTCGCCACGTCCTGCACTTCGATGTGGCTTCGCTTTACCCAAGCTTGCTGATGGCGATCGGGCGTAACCCGGCCAACGATACGCTGGGCGTTTTTATTCCTTTGCTCACCACGCTGCGCGAGTACCGCCTGCGCTACAAACAACTCGCGCGCACCGCCCCGACCTCCGACGAACGCGCCGAGGCCCAGGCGCGGCAGGCCAGTTTCAAGATCCTGATCAACTCCTTTTACGGCTACCTCGGATTCTCTGGAGCGCGCTTCGGCGACGGAGCCCTGGCCGCAGAGGTGACGCGGCGCGGGCGTGAATTGTTGCAAACCCTCATCGATGAATT
>JBIIMH010000187.1:0-4737 GCA_044338095.1 Rariglobus sp.
CGGAGTTTTAACGCTAAGGCACAAAGGGACGCAAAGTTCTCCAAGCAATTTCCCTCATTAAGCCTGTGAGTTGGGGCCTTCGGGGATCGTGCCCATGCCCTCGCGTTTGCCTACGCGCCGATCCACACCAAATCGCCGGCGCGCACCTCCTCGAAGAGAGCGATGATGTCCAGGTTGTTCATGAGCACGCAGCCCGCGCTTTGCGGGGTGCCGAGGCGGTCCTCGTGGTTGGTGCCATGGATGTAGACGTAGCGCTCGTAGGTGTCGACCTCGCCGCCTTGGTTGACACCCGGCTCAAGCCCGCGCAGCCAGAGAATCCGGCTCGTTATCAGGTTGGGGTGGGTCGCGGAATCGCTCAGCTCGTTGAAATGGTAGCCGGTGGGCACGCGGCTTTTAAACACGATGCCGGGCGGTTGGCCTGCGCCGATGCGTTCGGCGATGACGTGCAGGCCACACGGGGTGCCGAGGGAGTTTTTGACGTTCGACGGCGGTCGCTTTGACGTGGAGATAACGTAACTCTTTGCCAGTTCACCGTGGCGGAAAAACTGCATCGTCTGCTGTTGGATGCTCACAACAAGGCAGCGGTCTGCGGGCTTGATGCCGAGGCGGGTGCATGTTTCTGTGGCCGATTCCAAAAAGGATTTCATCGTGAATACGAGTAACAACTACGTCATCGGTATCGTCGGCGCCACGGGGGCCGTCGGTCAAGAGCTCGTGCGCTTGCTGCATGAGCGTAACTTCCCCATGAGCTCGCTGCGGCTGTTCGCCTCGGCGCGCTCGGCGGGCAAAGTCGTGGAGCGTTTCGGCAAGAAGTGGACCATCGAAGAGGCTAAACTGGGCGCGTTCGCCGGGGTTGACCTGGCGTTTTTCGCCGCTGGTGGCTCCGTCACCCGTGCGCTCGCGGCCGATGCTGTGAAGTCGGGCTGCGTCGTCATCGACAAGAGTTCGGCCCTGCGCATGGAGCCCGGCGTGCCGTTGGTGATTCCCGAGGTTAACCCCGAGAAATTGCGTAACCACGGCGGTATTATCGCCAATCCCAACTGCTCCACCGCCGTCATGCTGATGGGCCTTTGGCCGCTGCACCAGGCCTTCGGCGTCAAACGCATCATCGTCTCCACCTACCAATCGGTTTCCGGCACCGGTGCCGAAGCCGTGCGTGAGCTCGCCGACCAGATCCAGGCCCACTCGGCCGGGCAGCCGCTCAAGCACGCGGTTTACCCGTACCAGATCGCCTTTAACTGTATCCCCCACATCGATTCGTTTGGCGAAAACGGCTATACGGGCGAGGAGACCAAGATGGCCGACGAGTCGCGCAAGATCATGGGCCTTCCCAATCTCAAGGTTTCCGCCACCACGGTGCGCGTGCCTGTCGTGCGCGCCCATTCGGTCTCGGTGAGTGCCGAGTTTGAGCGTCCGGTCGATTTGGCCACCGCTCGCGCCGCCATTGCCGCGTTCTCCGGGGCTGAATTAGTCGATGATAAGGCCAATAAAAAATATCCCACTCCGCTCGATTTCGCCGAGAAGGTGAAGTGCGGTGTCGGTCGCCTGCGCATCGACACGGCTTGGGACAACGGGCTCTCCTTCTGGGTGAGCGGCGACAACCTCTGGAAGGGGGCCGCCCTCAACGCGGTGCAGAATGCCGAGTTGATGATCCGCGAGGGCCTGCTCCAACCCAAGGCCGTGCGAGCCTGATTTTGGGCCGCTGGCGGGGAGCGTCCGGGGCACCCCCGAACGCTCCCCGCGCACCGTTTTAAGGGGGGCTGTGACAAACCTGTTAGTATCCAAGAATAAATCCTTGTCACCCGCCTATCCCGCCCGCTTATCTCTGAACTTTGGTTCGGACGCTTAGCTCAGTTGGTTAGAGCACCTCGCTTACACCGAGGGTGTCGGGGGTTCAAGTCCCTCAGCGTCCACCAGAAAATTCCCCTCACTTTACCACCGCAATGCGACACACGATCTCAGTCCTCGTTGAGAACAAGTTCGGCGTTCTAGCCCGCGTGTCCGGCATGTTTTCCGGCCGCGGCTTTAACATCGACTCGCTCAACGTCGCGCCCACTCACGACGCCTCGCTCTCACGAATCACCGCAGTGCTCATGGGCGATGATGCCGCCCTCGACCTCTGCATCAAGCAGCTGCGCAAGTTGGTCAACGTCGTCGAAGTCATCGATTTCACCGAGGGTCAGGCCGTCGTTCGCGAACTCGTGCTGATCAAGGTCAAGGCCGACTCCCGCACGCGCTCGGAGATCATGCAGATCAGTGACATTTTCCGCACCAAGATCGTCAACGTCGCCCAGGAGTCGGTCATCATCGAAATGACCGGCGACGACGGCAAGGTCAGCGCCTTCCTCAAGTTGGTCGAACCGTTCGGCATCCTTGAACTGGCCCGCACCGGCGTGCTGGCGCAGATGCGTTAAGACCGCTGCGCGGAAATTCCAAAACCCAAGCAGCCAAATCCCACGCTGCATAAGCCGCCGATTCCCCCTTTTCCGTTAAACACCTCAAACTCGTTTTCCCACACCATGCCCGCTAAAGTATACACCGACAAAGACGCCGATCTCGGCCTCTTCAAAGACAAGACCATCGCTGTGCTCGGCTACGGCTCCCAAGGCCACGCGCACGCCCTGAACCTGAAGGACTCCGGCGTTAAGGTCATCATCGGCCTTTACGAGGGTTCCAAGTCCAAGCCCGTTGCTGAAAAGCACGGCTTCACAGTCGTCTCGACCGCCGAGGCTGTTCAGCAGGCCGACATCATCCTGGTCGGTCTTCCCGACATGAAGCAGGCTGACGTTTACACCAAGGACATCGCTCCCAACCTGAAGAAGGGCAAAACCCTGATCTTCTCGCACGGTCTCGCGATCCACTTCGGTTTGATCAAGGTCCCCTCTGACATCGACGTGATCCTCGTCGCCCCCAAGGGCCCCGGCCACATGGTCCGCCGCCTCTATGTTGAAGGCAAAGGTATGCCCGCACTCATTGGCGTGTTCCAGGACAAGTCCAAGAAGGCCAAGAAGAACGCCCTCGCTTGGGCCAAGGGCATCGGTTCGACCCGCGCTGGCGTGCTCGAGACCACCTTCAAGGAAGAGACCGAGACCGATCTGTTCGGCGAACAGGCCGTCTTGTGCGGTGGCGCTTCCGCCCTCGTTCAGGCCGGTTTTGAAACCCTCGTCGAGGCCGGTTACCAGCCCGAGATGGCTTACTTTGAGTGCTTGCACGAGCTGAAGCTCATATGCGACCTCATGTACGAAAAGGGCATCTCCGGCATGCGCTTCTCCATCTCCGAGACCGCCAAGTACGGCGACATCACCCGTGGTCCTCGCGTGATCAACGCGAACACGAAGAAGGAAATGAAGAAGATCCTCACCGAGATCCAAAACGGTAAGTTCGTTAAGCAGTGGGTCGCCGAGTACAAGGGTGGCCTCAAGAACTACAACGCCCTCCTCAAGGCCGGCGAAAAACACCAGATCGAGAAGACCGGTGAGCGTCTCCGCAGCCTGATGCCTTGGATGCCCAAGCGCGACATCAGCGGCGTTGCCGGTTCCTACGCCAACTAAAGAGAAGTAGCGAGTAGCGGGTGGTGGGTAGCGCGCATTCGGAAATCCAGTCGCCGCCCATCCCCTGCGCCGAACAAATCCTCAAAGGCCGTTGGCATTCGTGCCACGGCCTTTTTTGTTTCTAGGTTTCGGTATTTACCTACTCACTACCCGCTACTCACCACCTGCTACTTTGAAAACGCTCATCCTGGCCACCCGTAAGAGCCCGCTAGCGCTCGCACAATCCGAGCAGGTTGCCGCGCACCTGCGCGCTACGCTCGGCGTCGAAGTCGAGTTGTTGAAAATCGTCACCACCGGCGACCAACGCATCGAGTGGTCCCTCGAAAAAAAGGGTGGCAAGGGGCTTTTCACCAAGGAGCTCGAAGAGTCCCTGTTGCGAGGAGATGCCGATCTCGCCGTGCATAGCTGCAAAGATTTGCCGGGTGAAATTCCCGCAGGTCTGGCGGTCGCCGGTTACATGCCGCGCGAAGACCCGCGTGACATGCTGGTGCTGCGCGAGGGCATCGAATCCCCTGCGACCATCGCCACCAGCAGCCCTCGCCGCAGGCTCCAGTTGGCGATGATGTTTCCCGACGCCACGTTCACGGAGATCCGCGGCAATGTGGACACGCGCCTGCGTAAGATCGCCCAGGACGGAGTGGCCGATGGCACCGTGCTGGCCACGGCCGGCCTGCGCCGACTCGGTATTGGCGGTTGGGCGGGCACGGAGTTCCACTGCCTTGCCTGTGAGCACATGGTGCCCGCCGTGGGGCAGGCCGCCATCGCCATCCAAACCCGCTCGGCCGATGCGGCGCGTTTCGCCGCCGTATTGGATCATCGCACCTCGCGCGCCGTCACCTTGGAGCGCGCTTTCCAAGCCGCCTTGGGCGGTGGTTGCCAAACGGCTTTTGCGGCCCATGTCACCGCTGACACGCTCTGGTTTTACCACCATGAAATCGGTCAGCGAAGCCGCCCGATTACCGACGCCGAAATCGACAATCCGGTCGAGGCGGCGCGGGTGATTTTAAAACATTTCGGATTTCAGATTTAGTTACACAGAGGGCACAAGAGGAGGCACCGAGAGCACAGAGCTTCAGACCTGCCTTTCTCCGTGACCTCTGTGATTCCTCTCGTGCCCTCTGTGTAATTCCTCTCTCCATGTCTTCCTCCACAGGTATTGTTCATCTCGTCGGTGCCGGTCCCGGCG
>JBIIMH010000188.1:0-4735 GCA_044338095.1 Rariglobus sp.
CGACCTCGATGTAGTGGTTGGCCGGGTTGGCCGAGTTGCCGTGGCTGTAAAGGCGGACGTAGCGGCCCTTGGTGGCTTTGGCGTCGATCAGGCGGCCTTCGTGGGTTTCGATGTAGGTCGGATCCTTGCCGGCGCCGCGGCCGCAAAGGTTTTTGGAGTCGTTATTGTAAACCGTAGTGACGCCGGAAATGAAATCGGGGTCGTCGGAAATCTGCACGACCACGCCGAGGTAAACGCGTTGTTGGGAGTGGAAATGCCAGAGGTAGAGGGCGTTGATCTCGGCGGGGGCGCCCAGGTCGATCTGCACCCACTGCGTGCCGTTGGCCAGTTCGACGAAGCAGCCCTCGGAGGCGTCCTTGTCGCCGTCGGTAACGAGTTCCGGATCGCCGAGGAGCGGCGAGGAGTCACTGCTCGTTACGGGGCGTTTGAGCGCGAGGTTTTTCGCCGTGGCGGGCACGAGGAATGCGGGCGGTTTGCCGGTGCGCGGGGCTTCCAGGTTGTCCACTTTGAAGGGCACGGGCGTGCCGACGATCAGGGGTTTGGGCAGTTCGGTGACGAGCGGCACGAGATCGGCGGCGTGGGAGGCTCCCGCAAGGGCGAGGGCGGCGAGCAAGACGTGAAGGGGGCGGTTCATGGGGAAGATTAGACGGTCGGTTCTTCGATGGTGATGAGTTGGCGTTTCTCGATGGCCTCAATGGCCTTGAATACCGGGTATTCGCTGCGCAGGGCCTCGTCGGCCGGGCAGGTAAGTTTGGCCTTGCCGCGGACGGCTTGGAAGAAGTTTTCCAGGTGATACTGGTGGATGGCTTTGTTAAGGCTGACGGGCAGGGTGTAGGCGGCGAGGGCGGCAGTCTCGCGGGCATCCACCTTGGCGTCGGCGGCGGGCGCAGCGGCAGCGGCGGCGACCTCGGCGCGCAGGTAGTTTTTGCGCGTCCATTCCTCCCACGACGGGGCGGCGGCTTCGCGGTAGATCTTGGTCTGGGTCGGATTTTCGGAAATGCGCACGGTGCCCTCGGCGCCCATGAACTGTTCCCAGTAGCCGCCCCCGGAACTGGTGGTGGTCTGCACCTGGTAAAAGGCGCGCGCGATGTGGCCTTCGGGCTGGGGGAATTCGTAGATCACCATCGCGTTGTCGAACCACTCGTGGGTCTTGTAGAAATCGACGCCGCCGCTGGCGATGACAGTCGAGGGCAGGCGTCCGAAGAACCAGCTGAAGATGTCGATTTGATGCGCGCCGAGATCGGAGAGCGGGCCGCCGCCGAATTTTTTATACCAGCGCCAGTTTCGGAATGTGGCCATGTCGGGATAGCCGTAGTGGGCGAGCTTCTCGGCGGAGATGTCGGACTTCCTGGGCCAGCCGAGGTCTTTGGTTACGGCGCGGTTCCACTGGGCTTGGGCGCCGGTGATGCGGCCGGGGAGCTTGGCTTCACCGATCAGGCGGTCGCGGGTGAAAATGTAGCGGGGGTTGCTACGACGCTGGTGGCCGATCTGGAGCAGGCGGCCGGTTTCCTTCATGGTCTGCACCATGGAGCGCGCGCCCTCCAGCGTGTTGGACATCATCTTCTCGCAGTAAACGTGGAGGCCGGCCTTGAGGCACGCGTTGGTGTGCGGAGCATGGAAGACGTCGGGCGTGGCGATGATGGCGGCGTCGAGGCCCTTTTCCTTGGCGAGCATTTCGTCGAGGTCGCTGTAGCCGGTCACGTCCACGCCAACCGACTTGAAGGAGCGTTCGCCGTAAGTGCGGGCGTAGTCCCACATGTCACACAGGGCGACCAGCTTGATGTCGCCGATTTTGAGCAGGCTCTCGGCGAGCACGCGGCCCTGCGCACCGTAGCCAACGAGGGCTACGCGCAGGGGCTTTTCTGATGGGTTTACGGTTTGGGCGAAAAGTCGGGGCGTGTTGGCGAGAGCGAGGGCTCCAGCGGAAAGACCGAGGAAACTCCGGCGTGTGAAGCCGGTGGCGGAGTCAGGGGTGGTGGAGGGGTTCATGGGGAGTTAGGCGCGGGTAATGGCGAAGCGGTTATGGTCAATGAGAGTTAGTGCGAAGGCGACAAGGCCGATGTGTATCGCCAACCAGGACACGCCGGCGTCCTGGCCGATGAGAATCAGGCCGAGGGTCAGGGCGGTGTAGAGCGCGCCCATCGCGAACAAGGTGAACCGGTTCGCGATGCCCAAAAGCAGAAAGAGGCCAAGGATGAGAAGGGTGGGTCCAAGGAGGGCGTAGAACGGCGTGCAGAGGAAGCCGGGCAGCAGGGGTTCGGCGGCGAACTTGGTCTGCAAGGTGTCGGGCAAGGCGTGGTAATATTTCAGGCCATAGATCTTTTTCTCAACGTCCATCATGGCACCGCTCATGTCGGGCTGGCCGGCGGCATCCAGCAGGGGTTCCTGCACGGTGATTTTGGCGGAGTATTTTTCCAGGCCGGAGATTAGGGCGCGGGAGCCCAGCCAGAGGCGGAGCGAGAGGAATGCGAGGGCATGGCCGCTTAGGCTTTTGACGGCAGCCGTGGTGGTCGAGGAGGCGGGGGAAGCGATATTGGACATAGGGAGAAAGAGGAGCGGCTCAGTCGGGGATCGGCACGAGCCAGATATTGCGGAAGCGGAGGACATCACCGTGGTTTTGCAGGGCGAGGGCAAGACGGTCGGGGTGGGCGGCGTAGGGCGGGCGTTTGCGCCAGACCGTGGGGCCGGTGAGTTCGGCGTTGTTCTGCACCTTCACGCCGTTGACCTCAACGCTCATACGGGCGGGCCTGACGAGTTTGCCCTTGGAGTCGAATACGGGGCGGTGGAAGGTGATGTCGTAGTGTTGCCACTGCCCCGCCGGTCTCAGGGCGTTGGCGAGGGGAGGAAACTGGCCATAGAGCGCGCCGGCCAGACCGTCGGCGTAGGTGTCGGTGCTGTCGAAGGAGTCAAGAATCTGGACCTCGTAGCGGCCCATGAAGAATACGCCGCTATTGGAGCGTTTTTGGCCGCGAACTTCAGCCGGAAGCTGCGGTGACCACCATTCGAGATGAAGTCGGCAGGAGCCAAAAGCTTCCTTGGTGACGAGCATGCCCTTGGTGCTCGGCGCGATTTGGAAGTAGTCGGAAGTTACGGTCCAGCCCGGGTTCTTCCAACCGTCGAGTCCACTGCCGTCGAACAAGCGGATGGCATCGACCGGGGCAACCGCGCGCGCCTGCAGCGCCTCCTCAGTAAGCGGCTCGACGCGCGGGGGTTTGGGGCGGTTTGAATCGTGAGGCGCCCACGTCAGGTCTGCTCGCGAGACGGGCTCGTCCGGGGTGGTCGCGAACCCGGTAGCGGTCACGAGCAGCCAGGCCAGCAGCAGTGGGGAGCTTTGCGACATGGGAACGAGGCTCACTTGGCGGCAGCAGTGGCCGGCTTTGCAGCAGCTGCCGCAGGAGTTGTAGGAGCTGTAGGAGGTGCGGCGGGCGCGAACTCCTCTAAGAACTTACTCGCGCTCTGGTCCTTGATTTGGCGGACCGCCGCGAGGATGGCGTCCTTTTCATCCTGGCGGAAAGTCAGGGGCCAGAGCTTGCGGAAGTGGGTGATGCGGGCGGGGGCGTTGAGGCCTTCGAGCGAGGGAACGGTTTCAATGGCACCGCGCAACGCGAGGATGCGCTCGTCCTCGGGGGATGAACCGGCGGCCACCTTCACGAGCAATTCCAGGGATTCCTGACCGCGGGCGGCGGAGAGCGCCCGAAGGACGGCCTTGCGCGACTCGGCTTCCGGGGAGGCCAGCATTTTGTCGAGCGCGGCGGTGGCCTGCGGAGCCCGAACCAAGGTGAGCGCGCCGATGAGCAAGGGGCGCTCGTTGGCGTCGGCGGAATCATGCCGGCTGATCAGTAGGACGGTTGCCTCCGCGCCGGAGGGATGCAGGGCGGCGGCTTTGAAGAGCGCCTTCCGCCAGTCGCGGCGATCGGCGCTTTTTTTTGCCTGGGCAGCGAGCGCGAGCACGGCGGGCAGGTCGCCCGGCGCGGTCAAGGTGGCGAGAGCGCCAAAGGCGGCGGCGCGAAGCTCGTCGTTCTCGGAGGCGCAGGCGCCGATCACAAGAGGAAGGGCCTCGCGATCGAAGCGGTCAGTCAGCAGGGTGAGCAAGACCGCAAGCGGCGCAGGCGGCGTTGCCTCAGTGGCAGCCGCGCGCAGCCTGGTGGTAAGCTCCGGTGTGGTGGCGTTGGCGAGCGCCCATTGGGCGAGCTCGCGGGGGCGGCCTTTTTCGGACAGGCGGGGTAGCAACGAAAGCAGCGTGTCCAGATCCTCAATGCGTTGGGCGGCCCGCACTCCGGCCTCATAAGCAAGCGGCTCTTCGCCTGCGATGGCCAGCCGGACCAGCGGGAGGGAAGCGGGGCCTGCGGAGGCGGCCAAGCAGGCTACGCGCACATCGGCCGGAAGGTCGTTCCAGCGTTTGGCGAGAGCGTCCACGCGGGCGGGGGTGGGATCGGAGGCGAGCAGGGACGCGGCCGCCTGGCGGACGCGGCGGTCGGGGCTGGCGAGCAACGCTTGGGCGGCGGCGAGGGCGGGCGCGCGGTCGAGTTTGGCCAGTGAAGCGAGGGCCTCGACGCGCAGGGCGGGCGCGAGCGCGGGCTCGGCGAGGATGCGTTGAAGGTGCTCGACCGCGATCTTCGCGGCTCCGCGGTCGCGGGTGGCGATAAGCGAGGTGGCGTCGATGATCGCGCGGGTCGCCTCGGGCGAAGCCGGGAGCGCGACGAGCACGGCTAAGGCGTCTTTGTTGCCAAAACTC
>JBIIMH010000189.1:0-4732 GCA_044338095.1 Rariglobus sp.
TCGCCGATCTCGATTCCTGGAGCCCCGCCGGCACCACGCTCGCCGTGCTCGGCCACCCCATCACGCACTCGCTGAGCCCGCTGATGCACAACGCCGCGCTCGCGCGCATGTCCCAAAGCGACCCGCGCTTTGCCTCCTGGCGTTACGTGCGCTTCGACATCGCCCCCGACGACCTGCCACTCGCGCTGGAGAAACTCCATGCCTGCGGTTTTCTCGGCCTCAACCTCACCCTCCCGCACAAGATCCTGGCGTTCGACCGCATCGCCTCGCTCGACCCGGCGGTTCGTCCCATCGGCGCGGTTAACACCCTGCGTCGCACCGCCCACGGCTGGCACGGCTACAACACCGACGGCTATGGCATGGCCTCCGCCGTCGGCGAAAACCTGGGCGTGGAGCTGGCCGGCACGCCCGTTATCCTGCTCGGTGCAGGCGGCGCGGCGCGCGGTGCGGCCTTCGAATGTCTTCAGCGTGGCTGCGCCGGCCTGTGGATTGCCAACCGCACCCGCGCCACCCTCGACGCGCTCCTAGCCCAACTGGCCCCACTGGCCAACGGCATCCCGCTTCACGGCTTTGACCCGACCGCGCTGCTGGCGAGCGATGGTGCAGTCAGTCCCGGCAACGCGCCCCTGCCCCCCGCTGGCGCGCTGGTCATCAACGCCACCAGCGTCGGGCTCAAGCCGACCGACCCGTTGCCCCTCGATCTCGCCGCCCTGACCGCCCGCGCGCGTCCGGCGGGAGTTTACGAGATGATCTACAATCCGCCAGAAACCGCGCTGCTAGCCCAAGCCCGCACCCTCGGCCTGCCCGCCGCCAACGGCCTTTCCATGCTGGTTCACCAAGGCGCGCGCGCCCTGCAAATCTGGAGCGACGCCGCCGTGCCCGTGCCCGCTATGCACGCGGCCGTCACTGCGGCCATCGCCGCCCGCTGAGCCCTGCGCCACCGCACCACCGCGCTCTAGCCAAAGCGCATGCCAGCCATCACCGCTTTTAGCCCCCGTTCCCCTTTCCGCATGACCTTCGATTACGCCGCGTTCGCCGCCGCCTTCCCCCTGTTTTTCCCGATAGCCGCCGGTGTGTTTGGAGCGATTGTCGGCAGCTTTCTCAACGTCGTGATTTACCGGCTGCCCCTGGATAAATCCATCGTCACGCCCGGTTCGCACTGCGCCTGCGGCACGCCGATCAAATGGCGCGACAACATTCCGGTGCTCAGCTGGTTTCTGTTGCGCGGCAAAGCCCGCTGCTGCGGCCGCGCGTATTCGTTTCGCTACGCCTTCGTCGAGCTGCTCACCGCCGCGCTTTTTACCACCAGTTGGCTGATGTTTCCTCCGGCCAAGGCGCTGTGCGGCATGCTCTTCGTTGCCTGCCTGATTTGCGCGCTGTTCATCGACCTCGATCACATGATCATCCCCGACACCTTCACGATCGGACTCGGCGTGGTCGGCGTGGTGCTGTCTGTATTCGTGCCCGCGCTACATGGGCAAAACGACGGCATGTTTGTCGTTGACGCGCTGCAATCCGGTTTGATCTCGCTGCAAGGCCTGCTGATTGGCTCCGGCCTCGTGCTCTGGATCGCGCTGGTCGCGGAGGCGTTGCTGCGCAAAGAAGCGATGGGCTTCGGCGATGTGAAATTCGTGGGGGCGATCGGTGCGTTCACTGGCTGGCAAGGCGCCGTCTTCGCAATTTTTGGCGGCGCCGTGATCGGCACGATCTGGATCGGCCTGGCGATGATCTGGAAGAAATGCTTCGGCGACAAAGTGCCGGTGGCCCCGCGCGCCGAAACTGCGGAGGGCGAGGCCGCCGAGCTCGGCATGGGCGTGCAGATCCCCTTCGGCCCGATGCTGGCCATCGCCGGACTGCTCCACTTCTTCTATTTCACGACCTGGATGAACGAGTACTTCGCCGAACTAGCCGCGATCGTGCAGTGAGTGAGCGGAGCTGGGAGCTTATAGCTCATCCCCGGCGAGCTGCCGCAATTTTTGGTAATTTTTACGCAGGCGGCTGTTTTTCGTCGTCCCCCGCCCCCGGCCTATGGCTAATTGTCGCCATGGCTACGCCCGCGTTTACCTACCAAGATCCGTTCCCGCTCGGCCCCGACGACACTGAATATCGCCTTCTCTCCAAAGAAGGCGTCTCGACCACGACCTTCGAGGGTCGCGAGATCCTCAAAATCGAGCCTGAGGTGCTGGCGTTCGTCGCCCAGCAGGCCATGCGCGACACCTCGTTTTTGCTCCGGCCGAAGCACCTCGCGCAGGTCGCCGCCATTTTGGACGACCCCGAGGCCTCGGCCAACGACCGCTACGTCGCCACCACGTTGCTCAAAAACGCCGAGATCGCCGCCGAGGGAATTTTGCCCTTCTGCCAAGACACCGGCACCGCCACCGTCGTCGCCAAAAAGGGCCAGCAGGTCTGGACCGGCGCCAACGACGCCGAGTTCATCTCCAAGGGCATCTACGAGTGCTACACCCAGGAAAACCTGCGCTATTCGCAAACCGCCCCGCTCGACATGTTCACCGAGGTCAACACCGGCACCAACCTGCCGGCGCAGATCGACCTCTACTCAACCGAAGGCGCCGACTACAAATTCCTCTTCGTCGCCAAGGGCGGCGGCTCGGCCAACAAGACCTTCCTGTTCCAGGAAACCAAGGCGCTGCTCAACCCCAAGGGCCTCGAAAAGTTCGTCACCGACAAACTCTCCTACCTCGGCACGTCGGCCTGCCCGCCTTACCACCTCGCGCTTGTCATCGGTGGCACCAGCGCCGAGGCCTGCCTTAAAACCGTCAAACTCGCCTCGGCCAAATACCTCGACCACCTGCCCACCTCGGGCAACACCGAGGGCCGCGCGTTCCGTTGCCTTGAGACCGAAAAACTCGTCCTCAAAATCGCCCAGCAAAGCGGCATTGGCGCCCAGTTCGGCGGCAAGTACTTCGCCCTTGATGTGCGCGTGATCCGCCTGCCCCGCCACGGCGCGAGTTGCCCCGTGGGTCTGGGCGTTTCCTGCTCAGCCGACCGCAACATCAAGGCCAAGATCAACAAGGACGGCATCTGGCTGGAAAAGCTGGAAACCAACCCCGGCCGCTTCATCCCCGCGGCCCAGCGCACACTCAAGGACGACAAGGTGGTGCGCATCGACCTCAACCAGCCGATGTCCGCCATCCTCGCCGAATTGGGCAAACACCCGGTGACAACCCGCGTGTTGCTCAACGGCCCGCTGGTTGTGGCCCGCGACATCGCCCACGCCAAACTCAAGGAGCGCGTCGATGCCGGCCAGGGGCTGCCTGATTACTTTAAAAACCACCCGGTTTACTACGCCGGTCCAGCCAAAACGCCCAAAGGTTATGCCAGCGGCAGTTTCGGCCCGACCACGGCCGGCCGCATGGACAGCTATGTTGACCTATTCCAGTCGCTTGGCGGCTCAATGGTGATGTTGGCCAAGGGCAACCGCAGCCCGGCGGTTACCGCTGCGTGCAAAAAGCACGGTGGATTCTACCTTGGCAGCATCGGTGGCCCGGCGGCGATTCTGGCCAAGGAGAACATCAAAAAGGTCGAGGTGCTGGAGTATCCCGAACTAGGCATGGAAGCGGTGTGGAAGATCGAAGTGGTGGATTTCCCCGCGTTCATTTTGGTGGACGCCAAGGGCAACGACTTCTTCGCCCAAGGCTGCGGAGCCTGCCTGCCCGGAGGCGTGACGGCTGCGGCCGAAAAAGCCAAAGCTTAAGGGTACGAAGTGCGCGGGGGCGGACCGCCTCGACGGCATTGGGAGGCGCTGCCTCCCGTGGCCTTGAGCGTGAGCTCAACGATGCGAGCCCCCGGCGAGCCAAGCCCCCACGCGCTTCTTCAATCAACACCGACCTGCCCACCCCCTTGAGCTCACGCTCAAGGCCACGGCGAACTGGTTACACAATTAGGACAAAACCCCAGTAACCCGAGCGCCCTTATAGCTTGTGACCCGTGTCATGAGCCCAGGGACTACTCCGCGTGGACCCCAACTCGCACGCTAGGCTCCCCCGCCTCCAACCCGAGTTCTACCGCGGACGCGCCGCGGTGTTTTGGACCCACACCGTACACCATCGTCATACGGGTTGGCTGACCGACACGTTCCACCACCAGTTTCGCGAAGTCCTGCTCCACACCTGCGCCCGCTATGCGCTGGCCTGCCCTGCCTACGTGCTCATGCCCGACCACTTTCACCTCGTCGGCCTGGCCCTGACCGCCAACACGGACCAACTCCGCGCCACACACTTTTTGCGCGAGCACCTCGGCCACGCACTCAAGCCGAGACAGCTACAACCCCAAGCCCACGACCATGTTCTAAGGGAAGAGGCGCGCAAACGCGGAGCATTTCAGGCCGCCTGCCACTATATTTCAGAAAACCCAACGCGCGCTGGGTTGGTCGCTGCAGGGAAAAACTGGCCCTATGGCGGAGCGATTGTTGCGGGATACCCGAAGCTCGATCCGCATGACGGGGATTACTGGGAGCGCTTTTGGGCGATCTACACCCGAAAAATCGACTCGCCCTGACATGAGCCCAAGGGCGTGGCACGGCCCCCTCCTCCCGTGGCCTTGAGCGTGAGCTCAAGGATACCAGCGCCCTTTGGTGTGCCCCCCGAATTATAAAAACTAAAGCTCACGCTCACTCCATTATCCCCTGCAACCCCGATCCTTGAGCTCACGCTCAAGGCCACAACCGAACCCACCCCTGCAACTAAACCCCAAGGGCCCCCACCCCCCGAGG
>JBIIMH010000190.1:0-4700 GCA_044338095.1 Rariglobus sp.
CTCCGTCAATCCGTCTCGTTCTCTTACGCCTACTCGTTCTCTCGCCCCATGCCGTTCCGTGCACCGAGGCACGAAAGATACGCCGTTCCAACCGCCCCAAGGATTGCCTTTCTCCAGCCAGTCAACTCGCACCTGCGTTAACCACCTCGGGTGCCAAAGCCCACCCCAACTAGGGATTTTACGTATGGCGTTTAAGATTAGCTCAAAGTGACCGATTAACCCCTGTGCGCCCGCTCTCTTTCCCTCTGTAACCGCGCCGTTGCGCCGACCCATTTTTACCCATGCCTCGTATCCGTGTTTTGGTTGTCGATGATGCCGTGGTCATGCGTAAAATGATCTCCGAGGCGCTGGGCAGCGACGCCCAATTGGAGGTCGTGGGCACCGCCGCCAACGGGAAAATTGCCCTGCAAAAAATCCCCCAGGTTAACCCCGACATCCTCACCATGGATATCGAGATGCCCGAGATGGACGGTATTCAAACCGTTCGCGAACTGCGCAAAACCTACCCCAAACTGCCGGTCATCATGTTCAGCACGCTGACGCTGAAGGGGGCCGAATCCACCTTTGAGGCGCTCGACGCAGGCGCCACCGATTACGTCACCAAACCGTCCAACGTGGGCAACATCGCCGAGGGCTTGGAGCGGCTCAAAAACGAGCTCATCCCCAAGATCAAAACCCACTGTCGCCACATCCCACCACCGCCGCCCGCAGTCGGCGCACCGGCGACCACCCCGAGCGGCAGCGCCTCCGCCGTGCCAGCATCGGCGGGCACCCGTTTTGTCGCCAAAACCAGCCCTGCCCCCGCCAGGGCCACTCCGCCGGCCGTCCTTTGCATCGGTTGCTCGACGGGCGGGCCCAACGCCTTGGCCGCCGTGTTCAAGGACATCACCCGGCCTCTGCCCGTGCCCGTGGTGATCGTCCAGCACATGCCGCCCCTTTTCACCCAGATGCTCGCTGAACGCCTCGGCAAGGGTTCGCCGCTCAAGTTCCATGAAGGCCAGGAGGGCCAGTTGGTCGAGGCGGGCAACGTGTACATCGCCCCCGGCGGTCGCCACATGGAGGTACGCCGTGATGGGACCGTGGTGCGCCTGCACCTGCACGACGGACCACCTGAAAACTCCTGCCGCCCCGCCGTCGACGTGCTGTTCCGCAGCGTGTCCAACGTTTATGGCGGGGCCACACTTGCCTTGATCATGACGGGCATGGGTCAGGATGGCCTGCATGGCTGTACCGTGTTGCGTGAACGAGGCGCCACCATTCTCGACCAGGATGAGGCCACCAGCGTGGTCTGGGGCATGCCCGGTTACGTCGCCGAAGCCGGCCTCGCCCACCAAATCCTGCCCTTGCAAGAAATCGCCGGCGCCCTCCTGCGCCTCCTGCCCGCCTCGCGTCCTTAACCCTCACCCCACCCCAACTTCTCGTGGCCCTCCTCACCGCCGATTTCGAATTTGTTACCAGCTTCGCCCGCCGCTCCGCCGCGATCATCATCGAGCCGGGCAAGGATTACTTCGTGGAGTCGCGCCTAAGCTCGCTGGCCTCCAGCAACGCCTGCAGCAGCGTGCCGGAGTTCATCAACCTGCTGCGCAAAACCCCTCCCAGTAATCCGCTTCACAACAAAGTTCTCGATGCGCTCACCACCAACGAGACGTTCTTTTTCCGCGACATCGCGCCCTTTGATGCCCTGCGCGAAACCATCATTCCCAAGCTCATCGCCCAACGCGCCGCCCAGCGCAGCCTCTCGTTCTGGTCCGCCGCCAGCTCCACGGGCCAGGAGGCCTACAGCCTCGCCATGATGCTGCGGGAGCATTTCCCCCAGCTCAGCGACTGGGCGATCCAGATCATCGGCACCGACCTGTCTTCCACCGTGCTCGTGCAGGCCCGCGCCGGTTCTTACAACGAGTTCGAAATCAACCGCGGCCTGAGCCCCGCGTTGATCAAAAAATACTTCACCCAGGACGGTAAAGTCTGGACCGCCAACGCCGAGCTGAGGCGCATGGTGGATTTCCGCCCCATGAACCTGATCGAACCGTGGCCGCGCTTGCCACTGTTCGACGTGGTGCTGATGCGCAACGTCATGATCTATTTCGACGTCCCGACCAAACAGGCGATTTTGCGCAACATCTGCGCCACCCTCCAACCCCAGGGCTCACTGCTTCTGGGCTCGGCCGAGACCACGATCAACCTCGATGCCAGCTGGCAATCCGTCGGCGTGGGCCGGGCCACCGTCTACCAACCCGTTGGCGCTAAATGAAACCACCCGCCTTTTGGCCGCTGTTGACCACCCGGCTGCGCAACCTGCACCCCGGCGCCCGCCGGCGGAACCGGTTAACCAAGCCCTTCGCCGAGATCGCCTCCGCCTCCGCCGAGGTAGACCGCGCGATGCAGGGCGTTGAAGCGGGCTTTTTACAAATCGGTTCGATCCTCGAAACCACCATTCAGATCGAACAAAGCCTCGTGACCCAAAGCCGCCGGATGCTGGCCCTGGCCGAAGGCCCTGAGGGCGGCACCGCCATCATCGAGCAAGCCGCCGCGACCATTTGGCGCGGCATCGAGTTTGCCGAAAGCAGCGACCAGCAGGTCGTGGAGTTCATCGAACGACTGGCCGCAACCAGCCAAAAAATTCGTGAAACCCTCCCCGCACAGCAGTCGCTCACCGATGCGCTCACCCCGCTTAAATACGTTCAAATCCTGTTCCGCGTGGAGTCGGCCTCGCTGCCTGCTGAAGTGCAAAGCACCTTTCTCGCCCTTAACACCGAGATTTCCCGCATCTGCGAACGCGTCGAGTCGGGTTTTAAGGAGAAATTCGAGATCATCGCAAACATCGGCCAAAGCTTAGATTCCGCAGCATCGAGCCTTCGACTGCGCCAAAGCGCCACCCGCCAACAGCTCATAGCGCTGCGCGCCCAACTGGAAGAGTCGATCGGCTCAGTCAAAGCAGACTATGCCAAAAACCAAGCTCGCGACGGGCGCATGGAAGCGATCGTGCCGCAGGTCAAACGCGAGACCGGCTGCGTGGTGATGTCGCTGCAAGCGCAGGACATGCTCAATCAGAAACTGCAGCACCTGAACTCCATTTTACGTGAGATGCACGCCGCCCACGGCGCCATGACCCATGACCGTACCAGCGGCGGCCGAACCCTGCGTTTTATTGAACAAGCCAGCCGCTTGGTCACCGCCCAGCTCGATGTCATGAAAACCGAACTCGCCACCGCCGGCAACCACGTCGGCGGCGGCCTAGGAAAAATCATCGAAGCGATGTCGGGGCTAAGTCGCGATTTCGGCGTCGAACAAAGCCAGCAAGCTTCAAAAATCACCATCGACGGCGGTATCCAAAATCTAATCGAGGCGCTCGAAAACGTCGGCAATCTTCTTCGCGCCAGCAATGAGCTGGTGACGGAAACGCACCGCACCATTGCGCCGATCCGCGGCATGAGCACGCAGTTCACGAGCTTTATGCGTGAGCTCACGCTGGACATTCACCTCATCGGCCTGAACGCCGAGGTGCAGTCGGCCCACGTCGCCCAAGGCACCGGACTCGAAGTGGTCTCGGCGCGCGCAACAGAGGTGTCGTTAACCACCTGCCGATTGAGCGAACAACTCGCCGCCGACATCGACCGCATCACCCGAGGGCTGGGCGAACTCATCGAGGCATTTGGCGCTGTCCACGAAAAGGCCGAGGTGTTTGTTGGCCGGTTAACCGAAGAAACACGGGCAGATGAAGACCGGCTGCACCATTACCGCGACCAAATCATCGACGTACTCTTACAAATCAGCGAACAACTGCCGCTGTTGGAGGCGCAGATCGCCACGGCCATGAGCCATGCGGATTTCTCGGGTGCTGCGGTCGCGCAGATCGAGGCTCTACATGCAGCGGTGCTCACGCTGCAAACCACCGCCGCCACCACGGCTGATGAGGCGGGAGTGTCGAGCGACACGACGGGCCTGCTGGACCAATTTTTAAAGGGCTACACCATGCAATCCCAAGTGGACGTGCATAATCGCTCTCTGGGCACTGGGGCGGCAGTTCTGGGGGCGGCAGCGGCCACAGTGGCGACGGCGGGTGCTGCGATTGGCGCTGCGGCGGGTGGCACTTCGGGTGCAAGCGACGGAGCGAGCGGTGACGTTGACCTATTTGGCTTTGACGACCTGCCGCCGACAGCAAGCGCCGGGGCTGGGTCGGTCGCAGCGGCGACGCCGGTGGGCGAAATCGATCTCTGGGGTGACGATCCGTTGCCGGTGGAGACTGCACCGGTGCCTTCCAGCGAACCCGCACCGAGGGATGCAAAACCAGCAGCTGTGGCAACGGCAGCTGCGGCTATGGACGTTGAGTTGTGGGGCGACGATCCGGTGGTGGAGTCAGTGCCCGCCGCCGACCAAAGCCCCCAACGTAATGCGGCCTGAGGCGGGGGCGGGAGCCTGACGAACGTAGCGCAGACTTACCGACCTGCTCCGGTCCGTTGGGCAGAGCGAAAGCAGACTGGACGTCTGCGCTACTTCGAGACGCACAGCTATTACTTGGCTGCTTCGGTCGGCTCGCCCGCGCTTTTCCAACCCGAGATGCCGCCCGAGAAGTGTTTCACGTTGGTGTAACCCAATTGAACGGCAGCGTTGGCGGCCTTCTTGTAAGCGCCGCATTTTGGGCTGCCGCAGTAAGCGACCACCAAGGCGGCTTTGTCGGCGGGCAACACGGAGGCGAGCTT
>JBIIMH010000191.1:0-4687 GCA_044338095.1 Rariglobus sp.
CGATGCGCAGCGCCCGCAACCTGCTTGAGGTGCAGCTCGACGTTGAGGGTTATCCGCTGACGGTTTTTAACAACCACTGGAAAGCCGGCGCCAGCGATGCGAAAATGGAGCTGATTCGCCTAGAAAATGCCGGGGTGCTACGCCGCCGTCTTGACGAACTGCTGACTGCCGATCCCCACGCCGACATCGTCATCGGTGGGGATTTGAATTCTCACTACAACCAGAAGCGGCGTTACCGTAAACTCGCCGCTACCGGCATCAACGACAGGCTCGGTTCACAGGGCAACGAGCTGGCGATTCGCGGTGCGGCGCGCGACCTCTACAACTTGTGGTTCGAACTGGCCGCGACTGAGCGCGGCAGCGACGTCTACGCGGGCGAGTGGGGAACGTTGATGCACCTGCTGGTCACCCGTGGCCTCTACGATCAGAGCGGCGTTCGTTATGTGGACAACTCCTTTGCCGTCGCGCGCTTCCCCGGGCTCAACGCTGACGCCGCCGACTTGCTGCCCGTGCGCTGGAGCGCGGAAGGCGCGGGCGGTCGCGGCTACTCCGACCATTTCCCGCTGACCGCACGCTTCCAGACCGTCACCGATGGGCAGCCCGGTAAATTTACCCCGCTCACCCGCGAAGCGGCCGGCCGCGAGGACGACGGCGATGCCAACGCGCGCAAGGTGGATTTGGCGAAGACCGATTTCGCCGCCGCCGTGGAGCTCGCGCAGCTGCCCGACGAGGCGAATTTGCGCGACGGCACGTGGACGGGAAAACTCTTCCGCGTCAAAGCCCGGGCGCTCGACAACCGGCTGCTGCGCATTGAGGTGCGCGGTCAGACCTACGACGTCTACGGCCCGCGCAAAGAGATCCGCGAACGCCTCTACGCGCAGCGCCGCGAGTACGACGGGGCCCTCTCCTTCTACGGCGAACTGGGCACGTTCAAAGGCACTTGGCAGTTTTTGGTGAAATCGGCCGACTGGGTGAAATGAGGCGGATAATGACTGGCCAAGTCGTGACGTCTTCAGGTCTGCTCTGAAAAAAAGTAGCGCAGACTTCCAGTCTGCTGTTCGACCGCTACAAGAACCAACCGGAGCAGACTGGAAGTCTGCGCTACTTTTCCCCCTTAAAACACACCTCGATGTCCACGCTCACGCTTTATACTTACGCCAACTGTGATACCTGCCGCCGCGCGGTAAAATGGTTGGACGCCCACGGCATCGATTTTGACGAAAAGCCTATCCGTGAAACACCGCCGTCTTCCGCCGAGTTGCGCACGATGCTCCGCCGCCTCGGAGGCCGCGTCGCGCTGCGAAAGCTCTTCAACACCTCGGGGGTGGAGTACCGTAAGCTCAAAGTGGGCGAACTGCTACCGACCTTATCGGAGGCTGAAGCGCTGGCGCTGTTGGCCGGCAACGGCAGTTTGGTGAAACGCCCCTTTGTTCTGGGTTCGGGGGATTCAACAGGCGCTAACGGTGCGCTGGAAGGCGTGGGCCTGGTGGGTTTCGACGAACCCACGTGGTCGGGCGTATTCGCGGGCTGCGTGCGCAGGTAGCGCCAATTTCCTCTCTGGGGCGGGTGGTTTCAGCGAAAACGCCCGGCTCCGTGCTGGCCGTTTTCGCTCTAATCTGCGCGTCGGCCCATTCAGCCCGTTGACTCGCGGCTGATTCTTCCTGCACTGTCCCGCCGTGAGAGCTCCCGAAACCACTCCTTTTCAAAAAACCGTCAGCTGGCTCGCCGTGCATGCGAACTTTCCCGCCTATCGCCTGCCTGACAAAGCCGAGCTGATGGTGCTCATCGTCACCGCTGCCGAACAGGAGCAAGTGGCGCTTCAGCGCTCGCCCCGGTTTCTAGTCGAAAGCAATAACGTCGCCGCCGACGCCTCGCTTAAAGCGTACAACATGAACCGTTCGTTGGCCCACTACGTGTGCAACAACGGCCAGAAAACGTAAGCCCGTCTGAAAAGTCGCGCAGACTTCCAGTCTGCCTCACGGCTTCAGCGCGCAGGAAATGGAGCGGGTATTAACCGCCAACTTGCCGTCCCAACCTGCGGCAAAGGGATCGAGTGTAAGCGCCCTTGCGCGCATGACGGCGGATCGACCGCGTTGAGCCCTACGTCCGACTGCTGCGATTCTTCGCTTCGTGATTTTCGCTGGCTGTGCTTGCATGGCGCCATGATTGCCACCGCCTACGAGCGTCTCGTCGCCAAACTCAAACGCGCCCATTATCTCGGCACCGTGGCCGGCCTGCTCGGCTGGGATGAGCAGGTCAATTTGCCCCCCGACAGCGCCGACCAGCGGGCCGAGCAACTCGCCCTTTTGGCCGAACTCCACCACGCCGCCGCCGCCGACCCCGAAATCGGCACCCTCTTAGCCGAGCTCTCCCCGGCCTCCGCCGTCCAAGCCAAGTCTAACACAATGGGGTATCCTTTTCCGCAGGGTGCGGATGAGGCGGTGGTGGTCAGGGAGGCGCGGAGGGACTACGAGCGGGTGGTCAAATTGCCTGCTTCATTCGTGGCCGAGAAGGCCCGCCACTCCAGCGCCGCCTACCACGCTTGGGCTGCCGCCAAGGAGGATTCCGATTTTTCAGCCTTCGCCCCGTTTCTGCAAAAACACCTTAATCTCGCCCGTCAGGAGGCCGCTTGCCTCGGCTGGGGCGACCGGCCCTACGACTACGCCATCGACAAACACGACCCCGGTCTGACCGCGGCGAAACTCACCGAGTTGTTCGCCGAACTGCAGGTCGGCCTCGTCCCGCTGGTGCGCGCCATCGCCGCTTCTTCCGTCCGCGCCAAGCCGGGCATTTTCAAAAACTTCCCGGTCGAGGCCCAACGCGACTTCCTGCGTGAGGTCACCGAGAAACTGGGCTTCAACTACCGCCGAGGCCGCATCGACGTGTCGCTCCACCCCTTTTGCGAGGGCTCGGGTGCCGACATCCGCATGACCACGCGCTTCGACGCGGACAACCCGCTCGATTCGCTCTTTTCGTCGATTCACGAAACCGGCCACGGGCTCTACGAGCAGGGTCTCCCACTCGCCGCCCAAGGCACTCCGCTCGGCCAGAACGCTGGTATGGGCGTGCACGAATCGCAGAGCCGCCTGTGGGAAAATCAGGTCTCGCGCAGCCCTGCCTTCTGGCGGTTTTTCGAGCCGCGGTTTCGCGAAAAATTCCCCGCGCAACTCGCCGCCGTTTCGCCCGCCGAACTGTACTTGGCCGTCAACGAAGTGGCACCGACGCTCATCCGCGTTGATTCCGACGAGGTGCATTACAACCTCCACATTTTGCTGCGCTTCGAGCTGGAGCGGCGGCTGTTTGCCGGCGAACTCGCGGTGTCTGACCTGCCAGCGGCGTGGAACGCGCTCTCGGAAAAACTGCTTGGCCTCACGCCGACCAGCGACCGCGTCGGGGTGTTGCAAGACGTGCACTGGTCGGGCGGAGCATTCGGGTATTTCCCGAGCTATTGTTTGGGGAACATGATCGCCGCCCAGCTTTGGTTCACGGTGCGCAAGCTCTACCCCGAGCTGGACGCCGATTTCGCGAAGGGGGATTTCTCCCGCCTGCTCGGCTGGCTGCGCACGCACATCCACGAGCAGGGCCGCCGCTATGAAGCACTGGAGCTGGTCCGTCGGGTAACCGGCGAAGAGCTCACGCCGAAGTACCTGCTACGTTATCTGCAGGAGCGTTACGCACCGCTGTACCTGAAGTGAGAAGGAGTGTGGCCTTGAGCGTGAGCTCAGAGTGGCTGGCGTTATCGTTGTGAAACCACCCCAGGTTTAACCGGTTAACGGGGCGCAGTGGGTTTGGTTTTGCCTCGCGCATTGTGGGCGGGACATGGCGTCATGGTGCGATGCACCTGATTGACACCCATACCCATCTCGATGGCTTTGCCCGGCGCGGCGAACTGCCTGGGGTGCTCGACCGCGCTCGCGCGGCCGGCGTCACCGAGATGATTTCCATCGGCACCGATAGCGAGGATTGGGGGCTGATTCGCGATCTCGCGCTCGCCCATCCCGGTGTCGTTCACTTCACGGTTGGGCTCCATCCGTGTTCGGTGCGGGAAAATTGGGCCGCCGAGGTCGCCCAAATCGAGGCGTTCTGGTTGGGGTCTGCGGGGGTTGCCGCTAATGGGGCTGAGACGGAGGCAGGCTGGAAGCCTGCGCTACGTCCCGTCGCCCTCGGCGAATGCGGGCTGGACCGCTTTCATTTACCCAAGGACGACGCTGCCCGGGCCGAACAAATCTTCGCCTGGCAACAGGCCGCCTTCGCCCTTCAGTTGGAAATCGCCCTGCGCCTGGGCTGCCCCGTGGTGGTGCATTCGCGGGGAGCGTTTGCCGAGACCGTGGCGATGATCGACGCGAGCGGCGTCGACTGGACCCGCGTGGTGTTTCACTGCTTCAGCGAAGGGCCCGAGGAGATGGCCGAGCTGGTGAAACGCGGGGCCTTCGGGTCGTTCACCGGCGTGCTCACGTATAAGAAGGCAGACAACGTGCGGGCGTCGGCGCTCGCCCAGGGGCTCGACCGGCTGATGCTGGAAACAGACGCGCCGTACCTCACGCCGGTGCCGCATCGGGGCAAACCCAACGAGCCGGCATTTATGCGCCACACCGCCGAACACACCGCCGGGATTTTCGGGGTGAGCGTGGAGTCGTTGGCGGAGACGAGCACCCGGACGGCGCGGGCGTTTTTTGGACTTTAACCA
>JBIIMH010000263.1:0-3871 GCA_044338095.1 Rariglobus sp.
TGGGCGAGGTCACGGCGCTCACCGTCGCCGGGGTGTTTGATTTTGCCACCGGACTTCAGGTGGTGGCCGAACGCGGGCGGCTCATGCAGGTCGCCTGCGAAAGCACCACGGGCGGCATGGCGGCGATTCTGGGTGAAGAGCGCCAGACCATCTATGACCTTTGCGCTGCCTTCGACATCGAAGCGGCCAATTTCAACGCCCCCGGCCAGATCATCGTCTCGGGCGACAAGAGCAAGGTCGACGCAGCCGTCGCCGCCGCCAAAGACCGCGGCATCAAGAAAGTTATCCCCCTCAATGTCGCTGGCGCCTACCACAGCCGCCTGATGGAGCCAGCGCGTGCCGCCTTTGCTGTTTATTTGCAAGGGGTTAACTTTAAATCGCCGCAGCTGACCGTGTTCACCAACACGACCGGCCTGGCGGTGGCTGAACCGGTCGCCATCCGCGAAGCGTTGGTCAAACAGATCGTCTCGTCGGTGCTGTGGGAAGATTGCATGCGCTCGGCCGTTGCGGCTGGGGTGACCAGCTTCCTTGAGCTCGGGCCCGGTGGCGTACTTGCCGGCCTAGCCAAACGCACCGACAAAGCCTGGTCGGTGAAAAGTTTGGCGGAGTTTGCCGATGTAGCCGTTGTCGATGAGCTGGCGCAAGATGCTCGAGCAGGTTGCGACTGATCGCGGCGCTAGGCTTCGGAGTTCGGGTTTAACGTGCGCTAATTCTGATTGATGTGGGCGAAGCGAGGCGCACTGTTCGCGGTAACCGAGAGGGCACTCCTGCCGTCTTTATCCCCAATCGAGCGCGCAGTGATCGTTTCTTTTTCCCAAGGCTAGTTTAAGGCCGACGAAATAGATCCGATAACCAAGTGCATCGTCCTGTTTTCTTAATCGCCCATGCTCGCTTGCCGCAACCTCACCGTCCGCCCACGACTCGGCGCCGCTCCGCTTGTTCACGGCGCCACGGCCTGTTTCCCGACGGGGGGCTTGCATGCGCTCATCGGGCCTTCCGGCTGCGGTAAAACCACGCTGCTAAAGGGCATTTTGGATATCTTGCCCGCGGAGGGTGAGGTGAGCCTGCACGGCCGGGTTTTGGCGTCACCCGAGGAATTATTGCGCGAGGTGGCGTTCGCTCCCCAGTTCAGTATCGCCCACGCCAAGCTCACCGTGTCTGAGGCGGTGAGTTGTGCGCTGCGCCTGTATCAAAAACACGACCAGTCCAGCTTGGCGGCCCGCAACGCCGAAATTCTCCAACTCGTCGGCCTGACCGAGCGTGGAAACACGGTGGTGGAAAAACTCAGTGGAGGACAGTTGCGCCGACTGGGCTTGGCGCTGGAACTGACCACGGACCCGACCTGCCTGTTGTGCGATGAAGTGACGAGCGGGCTAGACCCGCGCTCGGAGGATCAGATTCTGGCTGTGTTGAGGGCCTTGGCCGACCAGCAGGCCAAGACCGTGGTGTGCGTGATCCACAACCTGGCCAAGTTGGCTCAATTCAACACGGTCACGGTGGTGTTCGAGGGCGCGGTGGTTTGGCAGGGTCCGCTGGTGGGGATGCTGTCCCACTTCGCAATCGCCGACGCGCTGGAGCTCTATGATCGGCTGAGCGAGCAACCCCGGGCGCATTGGCAGGAAAAATGGGCGGCGGTGGTCACGGTAACGGAGAACGCGAAGCTTAAGGCGAATCGCGCCACGACTGAGGTGGCTGTACCCGCAGCCCACGGTCGTAGCGAGCGGGGGCCGTGTGAGCGCCCTTCGGCGCTTTCCCAACTGCGGACACTGTTGGCGCGCCGCTGGCGCTTGCTGGTGCGCGACCGCGGCTACCTGCTGCTCACGTTGGCGATCACCTTTGGGTTTCCGTGTTTAGTGGTGATTTTTGCGCTCGGGGGTTTGCCGCAAATGAAGGGTTTGGCCTTGGAGAGCACGGGGGGCTTTTTGGAGACGTTGCAGGCCCGCGCGGCGTACCGTCAGGCCTCGGCGGAAACAGCGACCTTGGTGTCGGGACTGATTATTTTCCAAGTGATCCTGCTCAGTCTGATGGGTAGTAACAACGGCGCGCGTGAGATTGCCGCCGAACGTGCGCTCTATGAAAAGGAACGCATGTCGGGGTTGCGGCCTACGGCCTACGCCTGGTCGAAGCTCCTGTACACCGCGCTGCTGGGGGCGGCCCAAGGCGCTTGGATGACGATTTTTGTGAAATTGCTCTGCGAATTTCCTGGCGGGTGGGGAGCGCAGTTGGCCGTGCTCAGTGCGACGGGGGCCTCAATGAGCGTGGTTTGCCTGGGGATATCGGCCATGTTGTCCTCGCCCGACAAAGCCTCGTTGCTGTCGATTTATTTGGTGGGCTTTCAGTTGCCGCTTTCCGGCGTGGTGCTGGCGCTACCGGCGGCATTGGTGTGGGCGGTGCGCCCCTTTATTGCCACCTACTGGGGCTGGGCGGGGTATCTCATGGCGATGACCGAATCGCGTTTTTACGATGCGGTGGTGACGCTCGATAAGGGCTGGCTGGCGCCGCCCATTGCTGCGGTGGGCATGCTCGGCGTGCACTTTCTGATCGGGGCTGTGCTCGTGTTTTGGGGTTGCCAGAAAAAATGTTGGCCATGAACTTTTGAACCTATCCCCTATGTCTCTTTCGCCCCTGCTTTTTGCGTGTCGCTGTCTGCTTTCTTTCTTTCTCGTTGCCCCGCTTTTCCTTGCGACGGGTTGCGGCCCTTCTGGGGAGCCTTTTCCGGTGCGTGCGTTTTTGTCTGCACCGGACAACCTGCTTGGAAATCGATACGAGTTGGAGGCCGAGATTGATGCGCAGTTAAACTGGCGGGAGGGGCTCGGGCGCATCATCGCCGTGCGCACGCTCCGTGACAGTGCGCGTCTGCCGATTTTCATTTCGGATTCGATGAATGCCAATCTCTTGGTTGCCCAGCGTTACCGCTTTGAAGTCAGCGTGCGCAAGGGCGGGCTGCTCTACGTGGAAAACCTCAAAAAACTCTGACCATGCGTCGCCTACCCCTGATATTCCTCTTCGCAGCGAGTTCGGTTGCGCTTCAATCCCAAGAAATTCCCGGCGTGGCTGCCGCTGCCACCGGTGCCGCAAAGGGTAGCGCCGGTAAAGCCGCCTCGGTTAACCCTTCCGCAACTGGCCCGGCAGCCGAGTCGCTGACTCGGGCGGTGAACATCAATAGTCTGGAGAGCGGAACGCTGCTTAAGGTTATTAGCCAGGCCTTCGACACCAATTCCGACTCTATCGATCCGGAGAAGGGCACGATGAACTGGAAGGGGCATTCCTATGATGTTGGCCAGTTCCGCGTTTTCCGCGGCCGATTTGAGCGCTACCTGTCGATGCCGGCTACGCGCGATCAGGATGATTACGCCGCGACGGTGGCGGAAATTTTTAACCGCCTGTCCACTCGCACTGCCAACGGGTCGCAGGAAAATATAGTTGCCGCGTGGAAGTTACTCTACCGGGCTGCTGAATTTGAGGCGGACGGAGGCAATAGCCTTGGGGTGGCCAATCAGGTGTTTAATGCTTGGCGTATCCGCGATGAGAAGGAGGCCATCATGGTCACCCAATCCGAACTTCAGCGCATCCGCCAACAGCAAACAGGTCGAGTGGTCTATTCAGCCGACGTCATGGCAGCGGAGACGGGCAAGAAAATCGACTTGGTTACCAGCGCCGCGCTGCTGGGGAACTTGACCACGGGTGGGGACGATACGGGCTCGCGCACCACCACCACCAAAGACTCCACGGAAACCAAGACGAACCCCGGCGCTGGCACTAAAAAATCGGCAGAGAGTAACACTCCTCGCCAGACTATCGGAAGCAGCACCACGGTCGGCGGCGCTCAGCTAACGATGCAGGCGCGTGATCTCGCCGAGACCGAGGTCAA
>JBIIMH010000192.1:0-4639 GCA_044338095.1 Rariglobus sp.
GGTGAGGGTAAAGCTCGCCGCCGCCGGTTTGCCGAATCTGTGGGTACCGAAGGTGGTGCTGCGCGTCGACCAGATCCCCGTCTTGGGCACCGGCAAACTCGACCTCAAGGGCTGCAAGGATCTCGCGCAAAAAAACAACTCTGCGGCACCTTCGGGCGGCTAGCCGGAAACATGCGAACGGGCAGGACAAATCTTTAGCATTCCCACCCGCTCGACCTGCGCTCATCGCTAGGCCATGTCTTTTTCTTCTCTCGGCCTTTCCGCGCCCCTGCTCCAAGCCCTCGCCGAGCGCAATTACCTCACGCCCACGCCTATTCAATCCGCCGCCATTCCTGCAATCTTTCGCGGGGGCGATGTCTGGGCCTCCGCACAAACCGGTTCCGGTAAAACCGCCGCCTTCACCTTGCCGCTGCTGCAAACCCTCGCCGCCACCCCGCGCGGTCGCGGCAGGTTTGTGCGGGCTCTGATTCTGGTTCCCACGCGCGAGCTCGCCGCCCAAATCGGCGAAGCCATTTTTGTCTATGGGCGCCATTTGCCCGGCGCCGAGTCGTTCAAAACCATGGTCGTCACCGGTGGCGTTTCCATCAATCCGCAGATGATGGCGCTCAGCGGCGGCGCCGACATCATCGTGGCCACACCCGGGCGGCTACTCGATCTGGTCGATCACAACGCCGTGGCGCTGTCAGCAGTGACCACACTCGTGCTCGACGAAGCCGACCGGCTCTTCTCGCTGGGTTTTGCCGACGAACTCGCGCGTGTTATCGCCCTGCTCCCAGCACGCCGCCAGAACCTGCTTTTCTCAGCCACCTTTCCTCCCGCGGTGTGGAAACTCGCCGAGAATCTTTTGCTTAATCCCACGCGCATCCAAATGCCCGCGGCGCCCACCGACACGCCCGACATTCAGCAACGCGCCTTCGAGGTCGACGCGCCGCTGCGCACCCAACTCCTGCGCAATCTCATCGAGCTCAATGGCTGGACCCGCGTGCTGGTTTTTGTCGCCACCAAGTACACCACCGAACACGTCGCCGAAAAACTGCGACGCGCCGGAATCGACGCGGCCGCGCTTCACGGCGAACTCAGTCAAGGCGCACGCACGCAGGCGCTGGCGGACTTCAAGGCAAGCCGGGTGCGCGTGCTGGTTGCCACCGATGTCGCCTCGCGCGGCATCGACATTGCCAGTCTGCCCGTGGTGGTGAATTACGACCTGCCACGCTCGACGGCCGATTACGTTCACCGCATCGGCCGCACCGGGCGCGCTGGCGAAAGCGGAGTCGCGGTGAGCTTTATCAGCGCGGAAACCGATGCACATTTCCGTCTGATTGAGAAGCGGAACCACCTGGCGATTGTGCGTGAACAACTCGAAGGGCTGGAGCCCACTGAAGTCATCGTGCCGACCGCACCGAGCACGGGTGGCGTTAAGGGAAAGGGTAAAAGCAAGAAGGACAAACTGCGCGAAGCCGCGGGCTTGCCACCGACCACGCCGTCCTCAAGTGACGGAAAATCGGCCGCTGCGCCGTTGGCTGAGGAGCCCAAGGAATATTTCTCGTGGTCGCCGCGCTTGCCACCGCGCCGCCGCTAAAGCGTCAGGCTGAAGCCAAAGATGGAGCCTATGCTGGAGCCGCTGCCTGCGGACGGTTTCACCCGCATTAAAATTCCTTGAAAACGAGCACCTCCAGCTACCTGCCGCCGCCCGTCGCCTGCGAGCGACTGGACGCCCTGCTCGCGCGGTTTGGCGGGAGTTATCTTGATTCGAAAAACGTAGTGAATGAATCAGGCGCAACGTCCGCAGCCAACCGGGTTGCGCAGTTGCCTGACGGTCGAGTTTTTGGCTCCGGCACCGTGCTCGCCCCCGATGGAAGCTCAGTGGCCATTGATGTATCCACCGATTTCGGCGGGCCCGCCGATTCACATTGGCTCCTGGGTTACACCCAGATCCGGCCGCCGGTGCGAATTGCCGGAGCGACGGCGGTGGTCGCGGTCAATCTCGGCACCCGATATTGCCACTGGTTGCTCGAAGAATTGCCTAGGCTTCTGGCGCTTGAGCGATCTGCGGGGACGGGCATTATCGTCAGTCAACGCGCGCCGTTTATTCGCGAAGCTTTTGATTTGGGGCGTTTTTCAGGCCCGATTTTGGCGGTGGGGAGGCATACGCATTTTGAGTGCGAACAGCTTTTGATTCCACCGCTCACGGGGAGGGCAGGGGACCCGAGCCCACTTGGGGTCAAGCGGGTGCACGAGTTCACCGCTCCCTGGCGGGGGACGGCGTCTGTTTTTGGCGAAAAAATCTACGTGAGTCGCGAAAACGCCGGGCGCAGGCGCGTGCTCAACGACGCCGAGTTGTGGCCGCAATTGGAGGCGCGCGGGTTCACGAAATTGCGGCTGGAGGAGCTCTCCTGGCGGGACCAGATCAACGCCTTCGCCCATGCGCGCGAAGTGGTGGCGCCACATGGAGCGGGGCTGACCAACCTCGTTTTCAGTCCAGCGGACACTCGGGTGGTGGAGTTTTTCCACCGCGCTTATGTTAACCCCTGTTTCGGTCGCCTGGCGGAGCTAAGGAACCTCGATTACCACGCCGTGATACCCGCTGGACCGGATGCGATTCGCCATGAACCCCGTGGGAACCGCCTCGACCTACATGCCGATGTGACGGCCATACTCGCCGCGCTACGAACAAACTAGCGCCGGCTCGGGCATTTCCGACCTTGCAGGGCAGGGGGAGTCTCGGTGTGGTTTCAGCCTTTCCATGTCCACCGCCGTCACCGACCTCATCCCGCACCGGCCGCCCTTTCTTTTTGTCGACGATATCGTCGCCGAAACCGCCGACAGCCTCACCGCCCGCCGCACCTGGCGCGCCGAGGAAGATTTTTACAAGGGGCACTATCCCTCGGCGCCCATCACGCCCGGCGTTCTGCTGTGCGAGTCGGTGTTTCAAACCGGCGCACTGTTCATGGCCAAGCAGGCGCTGGCCGCCGGAGCCAAACCCGGCGAAGGCGTGCCGCTTTTGGCCAAGATATCCGACGTGCGTTTCCGCAGTCCCATTTACCCCGGCGACACGATTCTCATCGAGGTGAAGAAAAAGGAATTGGTCGGTGCCTTCACTATGATGACTGGTGCGATCAAAAAGGCCGATGGCACCCGGGTGCTTACGGTGGAATTCGCCGTGGCTTGGAAAACGCCCGAGGGTGGCGCCGCAGCCGCTCAACAGCAGCAGCAGCAACAGCAGTGATGAGTGATTTCTTAAATCTCACCGGCAAGACCTTCGTGGTCCTGGGCGTCGCCAACAAAAAGAGCGTTGCCTGGTTAACCGCCAAAACGCTGGAGGAGCAGGGCGCGGTCGTGGTTTACAGCGTGCGCAGTCCCGCCCGTAAGGCGTCGTTGGAAACCACCTTGGCGGGCAAGCCGGTTTTCGTGTGCGACGTGGAGCATGAGGGGGCAGCCACCCGCCTCGCCGCTGACGTCGCCGCCGCTGGATTTAACGCGATCCACGGCATCGTCCACTCGATCGCCTTTGCCAACTACAGCGAGGGCTTTAAACCGTTTCACGAAACCAAGCGCGCGGACTTCCTTCAGGCGACCGCCATCTCGGCTTTTTCGCTCGTGGAGGTGGCCAACGCGTTTAAGCCCCTGCTGGTCAAAAACGCCTCCGTGGTGACCATCGGCATCTCCTCGTTGCAGGTGACTCCCGACAACTACGGCTACATGGGCCCGATCAAGGCCGCCCTTGAGTCGGCGTCCCGTTTTTTAGCCAAATCGTTCAGCGATCACAGCGAGGTGCGCTTTAACGTCGTCGGCTCCGGCCCGCTTAAAACCAGTGCTTCGGCCGGCATCCCAGGCTATTTGGAAAGTTATCTTTACGCCGAAAAACTCACCTACCGTAAGCGCAATCTGAGTACGCAGGAAGTGGCCAACACCACGGTTTTCCTGCTCAGCGAGCGCAGCAGTGGCGTCAATGGCACCACGCTCGTCGTCGACGCCGGTCTCGGCAGTAACTACTTCGACAAAGAGGTCGTGCGGTTGGCCATGCGCATGGAGTCCAAAGCCTGATGCGCTTCGCCCACACCTGCATCGAATCCCTCGCCGTCGCCTTGCCCGACGAGGTCCTGACCACGACCGACATCGAGGAGCGCCTGCGTCCGCTTTACGAGCGCCTTAAGCTCCCCTTTGGCCGCCTCGAGTTGATGACAGGCATTCGTGAGCGCCGGGTCTGGCCCGCCGGCACGCGTCCGTCCGACGCCAGTGCTGCTGCCGGCAAAGCGGCGCTTGCCAAGTCCGGCCTGCGTGCCGAGCAGGTCGAGCTGTTTATCCACAGTGCGGTGTGCCGCGACATGATGGAGCCGGCCACCGCGTCCTTTGCCCACCGTAAGATCGGCCTGCCTGCCAGCGCCCAGATTTTCGATGTGTCGAACGCCTGCCTGGGCTTTCTCAACGCACTCACCATCGCCGCGGGTTTGATCGAAAGCGGACAAATCAAATGTGCCTTGATCGTCTCCGGCGAAAACGGCGGCCCGCTGGTGCAGCAGACGCTCAAAACGCTGCTGGAGTCGCCGCTGGACCGAAACGGCATCAAGCCGTTTTTCGCCAATCTCACCATTGGCTCGGGAGCAGTGGGTGCGGTCGTGTGCCACGAATCAGTTTTACC
>JBIIMH010000193.1:0-4620 GCA_044338095.1 Rariglobus sp.
CCCAGCGCACGCGGGCCACAGGCGATCCAAGTCCGCGAGGTGCCGACGAAACGGGATTTCCGCCAAAGGCCAACCAAGCCAGCCGGGGCAATTGCAGCAGCCAGTCCGGCAGCGCCTCGAAGCGGTTCGCCGAAAGCCGCAGCATCTCCAGCCCCACGCACCCCACCATGGCTTCGGGCAAACTCGCGAGCCGATTACCGGCGAGCATGAGTTTTTGCAGTAGGGCACAGCTGCCGATTGAAGCGGGAAGCTCCGCGATCTGATTATCCGTGAGGATCAACCAGCGCAAAGCGGGGGCGAGCGCTGCGGGTGAAACCGTGCGAATGGCATTCGATTTAAAGCCGACCATCTCAAGGTTCGCGCACGACGCCAGTACCTCGGGCAGGTGGGTAAACCGATTCTCGGAGCAGAACAGTACGCGCAACTTGCCCAGCCGCGCCAAATCATCCGGCAGGGCCGACAACGCGTTGCCCGAGAGATTCAAGACCTCAAGGGAATCGGCGAGGTCGAAGATTTCACGCGGGAATTCCTCAAGCCCGCAGGCCAGATCGAGCCGGGTGATCCCGGCGAGCTGACCTGAGCGCAACGCGGCGAGGGTATGGGGAACGGGGATCATGGAGCCGAGGGAGCGCGCATTTACAGCCAAACGAACACAACGCAGATAAACGTAAAGCCAATGCCGGTAATTCAATCCGCCGCCGCGCTGCCGCCGCCTCCTCCTCAGCCACCACGCCCCCACCCTGCCCCGATCGACCGCAAGCCGACGCAATCACTCGATCGTAACCTGATCGCCACACAATCGTCACACAGCGGCTGTACGGTGAAGTCTCAGTCCAAGACTCTTCCACGACCCATTTCAAACGCTCCGTTCCGCTCTAACCGCACCCACGTGAAACTTGCCATCGTCACTGAAACGTTCCCGCCCGAGGTCAACGGAGTTGCCATGACCTTCGGCGTCATCGCCCGAGAACTCGCTGAACGCGGCCATGATGTTACCGTTTACCGGCCTCGGCGGGATGATCCGCCCACCGGCAACGCCAGTCCCGCATACCGTGTGGTTAACTTACCCGGAATGCCCATTCCCGGCTATCCGCTGCTGAGACTCGGCCTGCCTGCCGGACGCACCCTGAAGCGACTCTGGCGCGCCGAACCACCCGACCTCGTTCACGTCGTCACCGAGGGGCCGCTGGGGGCCACCGCCGTCACCGCCGCACGCGCCCTCGGCGTGCCCGTGAGCTCCAGCTTCCACACCAATTTCCACAAGTACACGAGCTCCTACGGCTACGGGGCCTTCCACCAGCTCACGCTTTCCTGGCTGCGCCACGTGCACAACCGCACGCGCCGCACCTTTGTGCCCACGCCTGAACTGTGCGAGGAACTCGCCGCCGTCGGCTTCCGCGATTTGGCCGTCCTGTCGCGCGGCGTCGACACCCGCCAATTCAGCCCTTCGCGCCGCTCGGAGGATCTGCGCGCCAGCTGGAACGCCGCAGCGGACACGCCCGTGGTGCTGCACGTGGGGCGCATGGCCGCCGAGAAAAACTACGACTTGGTGTTCCGTACCTTTGACGCGATGCGCGCCGCCAATCCCAAATGCCGCTTCGTGCTCGCCGGCGAGGGCCCGCTCAAGGAACGCCTCATGCGCGAACACCCGGAGTGCATTTTCACCGGGTTTTTCTCACGCGAGGAGATCGGCCGCTATTACGCCTCCGCCGACATCTACATCCACGCGAGCCTCTCCGAGACGTTTGGCAACGTGCTCACCGAAGCGATGGCCAGCAGCCTGGCCGTGGCGGGCTTTAACTACGCGGCCGCCTTTAAGTTTATCCGCGACGGCGAAAACGGCCTGAGCGTTGCCTGCGACCAGCCCGAAGCCCTGGTTCAAGCTGGCGTGCGTCTGGCCACCGACAGCGCCTTGAGGGAAAAACTTCGCCGCGCCGCCCGTACCACCGTCGAACCCCAATCGTGGTCGAAGGTCATTGTTCGCTTCGAACAAGACTTGGCTTCTATTGTTGGCGAAAACAGCGACTCCGCTACCCGCCAACCCCAACTCGCATCCCTTTAAATGCCCACGCGCATCCTCATTTTCACCGCCGGATATGGCGAAGGCCACAACGCCGCCGCCCGCGCACTCGCCGCCGCCTGCGAAGAAAACCACGGCCCCGGCACGGCGAAGGTCGTCGACCTGTTTGCGTTAACCCACCCCCGCTTTAACCAGATCAGCCGCCGCGCCTACCTGGCCACGATCAACGGCGCCCCGCGCCTCTGGAGCAGCCTTTACGCGTGGATCGACCGCTCCAATATCGTGCCGCGCTGCCTCTGGCTACTTGGCAAGGAACGCCGCCTGTTCGCCCAGATCATCGCCGAGGAAAAGCCCGCGGTGATCTGCAGCACGTATCCGGTTTACGCCTTCCTCGTCGAGCGCCTCAGCTCCGAGGGCCACACGCTGCCGCCCCACTTCAACATCGTCACCGACTCGATCAGCATCAACTCGCTGTGGTGGCGCGCCGGTGCCGCCGGCTGGTTTGTCCCCAACACGGACTCGGCCGACGTGATGCGCATGGGAGGCGTTGCGGCCGAGCGCCTTCACGTCACCGGTTTCCCCGTACCGTCCTTCTTCGGCGCCAACGCCACTCGCCTCGCGCCACCCGATCTCAGCGCACCCGGCGTGGCCCCGCGTGTTCTTTACATCATCAATTCCGGCACCAACAACGCCGCTGAAACCGCGCGCCTTCTGATCGCGGAAACCGCTTGGGAAATCACGATCGCGGTAGGCCGCAACGAAACCCTGCGCTGCGAACTGGAAAACCTCGCCAAGGGCCGGACCCTGCCCGCGCACTGCCTGGGTTGGACCGATAAAATCCCTGAGTTGCTCATGACGCACCACGTCGTGATCAGCAAAGCCGGTGGCGCCACCACGCAGGAGGCCATCGCGGCGCGTTGCCCCATGATCGTAAACCAGATCGTGCCCGGCCAAGAGGAGGGCAACTACGAGTTGTTGCGCCGCACCGGGGCCGGCGCCCTCGCCACCACCCCAACCGCGGTCATGCAGTCCCTGCGCACCGCCTTCGCCAACCAAGGCGCCGTTTGGCAGCAGTGGCGCAACGCCCTCGCACCCATCGTCCGCAACGACGCCGCCAAGGTCATCGCGCAACACCTCATCGACGCCGCCAACACCCGCGTCACCACCGCACCCGCCGGCCGCCCCGCCCAAACCGGCACCTTGACGATGCACCCGACCGGTCCCGCCCTCAAATGAAGATCCGCTTCATTCTCAATCCCGTTTCCGGGCGCAACTCACGCACCGTCCGCCTGCTGCCGCTGCTTCGCGATTTTATCCGCGAACGCAGCCTCGACGCCGAACTGCACGTCACCGAAGGCCCGGGCCACGCCGTGCAATTGGCGCACGCGGCAGTGCAGTCCGGTTGCCAGCTCGTCGTCGCCATTGGTGGCGATGGCACCCTCAACGAGGTTGCCCAAGCACTTATTCACACCCCGGCGGCGCTCGCGCTGGTGCCCTGCGGTTCGGGCAACGGCCTGGCGCTGCACCTCGGCATTCCCCTCGCCCCGCTCGCCGCGCTGGAACTCGTCACCGCAAACAGCGGACGCATCGCCGCCATCGACACCGGCTCGGTCAACGGACGCCCCTTCTTTAACGCCATGGGGCTGGGCCTCGATGCCGATGTGAGCCAGCGTTTCAATCACCTCACCACGCGCGGCCTTCCCGCCTACGCCAGCACGGCCTTCGCAGCGTTTAACCAGCGCCGCAGCGAGCGCTGCAAGATCACCGTCGGCGAGCGCTGCGAAACCCTCGACATCCTGCTCATTGCCATCGCCAACTCAGACCAATACGGCAACCGCGCCTTCATTGCCCCCGGTGCCCGCGTGGACGACGGCCAGCTCGACCTGATCGCCATTCGCCCCGTCAACCACCTCGGGGCCGCAGTTCTCGGTTCGCGGCTCTTCCTGGGCAACATCGACCATAGTCCGTCGATCCTCCGGTTGCGCGGGTCTCGCTTCATCATCGAGCGCCCCGCCCCCGGCCTGGTCCACACCGATGGCGAAACGCACGAAGCCGCCGCCCTCATCGAGATTTGCGTGCACCCGCAAAGCCTTCGCATCGTCGTGCCCTCCAACTCGCGCGCCACCAGGGTGTTCTCGCCAAAACCGTCCGCAGGCTTCGCCCCGCAACCGTCATGAAAAAACTCAGTGTCCGTACCGTTATCCTCTCCGACGTCCACCTCGGTACCGTTGAAAGCAAAGCCGCCGAGGTGAATCACTTCCTGCGGCACGTGAGCTGCGAGAAGCTGATTCTCAACGGCGACATCATCGACGGCTGGCAGCTGCAGCGAGGCGGCAGTTGGGCGAAAAGCCACACCCGGTTCATTCGCATCGTCCTGAAAAAAATCGAGAAGAAGGACATCCAGGTCATTTACCTGCGCGGCAACCACGACGACATCCTCTCGCAGTTTCTGCCGCTGGATTTTGAAAACCTCCACATCGTCGAGGAACACATTCACGAGGGCCTGCGCGGGCGTTACCTCGTGCTGCACGGCGACGTCTTTGATACCATCACCAAAAACTTCGTCTGGCTCGCGCACTTGGGCGACTGGGGCTACCGGG
>JBIIMH010000195.1:0-4617 GCA_044338095.1 Rariglobus sp.
CCGCAGGCCACGACTTTCTCCACCCAATGCGCGTTGAACCAGCGGCAAACCAAGGGCGTGCTCAGGGCGTGTGCGTTGTCCTCCTCCAGCACCGCGTCGAACATCTTCTGGCGTCCGCGGAGCCGGCGCAGCGTGACCTTTTTGACCGTCCCGCACACGCAGACAGGTTGTTCGTGGTCGCCCCGGGGAAACCGGTCAAACCGGGTGCGATCCTCATACCGGCGCGGGAAATGGCAGAGCAGATCCTCGACGGTTTGCAGCTCGCAGCGGGCGAGTTGGCGCCTGCGCTGCGGGGTCAGCCAATCCAGATCGCTCAGAGCCGTGTGCAGATTCACAGACCCGCACCTTAGCGCGCGGCGGCGGCGGGGAAAGTTTTTCGGCGCCGCAGCGGGTGGCCCCGCCTTTCCCGAGGGAATCCCGCGTCCGCCCGGGCCGGGAAAATAGCGGGTTGACCCGCTCCCAACTTGGGCTAGCCTCCCGCCGGTTTTACTTCAGCCCCATGTTCCGGTCTCTGCTCAGCTTGGTCGTTCTTGTGCTCGTGCTCCTCCCGGTGGGAGCCCGTGCGAGCGACTCTCTGTACGACCGCACCACGGCCAAGAAACTCGATCCGGACCAAATCTCACTGTTCGGCCCGCAATCCAGCCGTTTCCGATACGATTCGCGGATGCTGCGGGCAGCCGAGATCGCGCAGGCCCGGGCGCGCGGACATTCCATCAGCCGGTGCTGGCGGTATGTGAAAACGGCGTTGCTCGCCTCCAAAACCATCGATTCCTATCCAAAAACCGCCACCGCCAAGGAGGCCGGCTCGGAATTGCAGCGCAGTTACGGATTTAAAAAGCTTAATGTGAAGGATCCCTACAAGGCGCCCTTGGGTTCGGTGATTGTTTATGGCGGGCGGGGCGCGGGCCATGTGGAAATCCGCACCGCGCAAGGTTTTGTGAGCGACTTCAACTCACCGAAACCGTCGCACAGGCCGCTGATCGGGGTGTACGTCAAACCCCGGACGTGAGGTGCCGGAAGTACCCGGGACCCTGCGGCTACGGGTCATCCCCAACGCCCGTCGCGACGAGGTGGTGGGTGAATACGGCGACACCGTGAAAATCAAGATCGCGGCGCCCGCTCTGGAGGGAAAAGCCAACGAGGCGATCCGGGGTTTTCTGGCCGAGCGACTGGGTGTTTCCGTGCGCGCTGTGGACCTGGTTTCCGGCGAAAAAAGCCGCGACAAAGTGGTGGCCGTGGAGGGACTCAACGGCGGGGAATTGCGTCGGCGTTTGCTGGAGTCCGTTCCCGGACCGCGCCGCTGACCATTGGGCGATGGCGACCGTCTATCGACCGTCTATGGCGACCGTCTGGGGACGGACCCGAATGGCGCTAACTTAAGGCCTGTTTTGCCCGTCAGCCGGGGTGATGGGGCGTTTTTTCGCGCTGGCGGACTTTCACCGGGCCCAGCATGACTTTTCCTCTGAAACGCGGAATGCCCGAAGTCCTCAAAGGCGGCTATTTGGAGTTCTGACCTCAGAGATCTCCAGAGTAGGGCCTCGTCCCAAAGTGAGCTTAAGTTAGCGCCATTCGGGACAGACCCCCGCGCCTGGGCGTGAAGACGTTCGGCTCCCCCTCCGACGTTACGGTTATACCATCTACACCACGGGGCGGGTAATCCGCTCAGAGAGGTAGAGTTTGCTTGGGCCACGAGCCAGCTCTTTGTGCCTACCAAGGCATAAACGAGACCGGTGCCCGGCCAATATTGCGCAAGCACTCCTGTAAGCGCATCTTGCCGATCGGATACCGTGGCGAAAAGCCGGTTGCAGATGCCGTCCTTGACCACATCCCAGAGCTTTTAGACAGGGTTGAGCTCGAGACTGTAGGCCGACAGCTTGAGCCGACGCACATTGGCGGGCAAGCCCCTCTCTCCGTCGCTCGGATGGAAGCCCGTCCCAGTCCCAAATCACCACATGGGTTGCCTGCGAATCGCTCCCTCCAATCGGCCGCGAGGATGCCGGGAAGGGTTCATTGGGTTGAGTCGGAAGAACTACCGACTTGGTCGCGATCGGTGCCGGACCATAAGAAGAGGAACCCTGACGCCTTGGGGAGACTTGGCCGGTCGATGTGGCTCGGCCTTTTTCGCGACTGACGAACCCCCTTATGAAGCACATTCTAAAGTTTCTCTCGTTCTCTTTGTTCCTCGCTGGGCTGTGCGCGGATGGCCTCCTGGCCGCGCCGATCATTTCCAACGCGACCTTCTCCCAGCGCGCACCCGCATCCAAGCTCGTGGATGTCACTGTGGTCTCGGTCGATGGCGTCGATCGGCTCGTTGGCGGCAGGCGGCTGGGCGAATGGACCAACGGCGGCGATCTGGAATCGTGGGCCGGCTCCAACACGAGCGGACTGGGCGTCGCAGGCGGCCTGCTCGTTGGCGATGACAGCTCCAACAGCGTCGATGCTTCCATCAGCCTCACCTTGCCCACCGGGGGGCCCGACCTCGATCTGGGCTTCAACGATTATCTGCAGATCCGCGTCAAGCTGCCCGAGGGCTACCCCGGGGGCGTCAAATTCGAGTTCGGCACATCGACCAACACCGGCTTCTCAACCAAGCGGCAGTTCGCGATTCCATCGGCCCAAATCCCCAAGGACGGCGCCTTTCACACCTACCGCCTCGACCTGGGGCTGGAGGTGTTCTGGCGCGACGAGCTGCGCGACCTGCGTGTCACCCCGATCGTCGCGGGCACGGGGCACTTCGAAATCGACTACGTGGAGGTCGGCGATGTGGATGGCACGGCCCCCTTGATCGACCTCGACGCCTTTTTCTCGGAAACGATGAGCGCCGCCACCGCCTCGCGCATGGAAAGCAAACATGCCTGCGTCTGGTGGGATCCGGCTGACACCACATTCACCACCGCTCACGCCCGGCGCGCGCTTCGGATGTGCGAGGAAAGTTATCAGGTTTTCTGCAAGAAACTCGACTACAGCGAACCCTTCGTCGAACTCAACTCGCCCAACTCGCCCCGTTACAAAATCAACATGACCACTTGGTTTGACGGCTACTGGATGAGTTATATCAAGCGAGGCTGCTTGAACGTGGGTGCCGGCGGCTTGGCCGATGAGGGTTGGGGCAACCCCGTGCCTCACGAGTTCGGTCATGTGCTCCAGTCGGCGCAGCCCGGCTTCCTGACCGGTGGGCACTGGGAAAGTCACGCCGACTATTTGCGCGCCGCGCGGAACCTTCATTTCTACGACGTCTTTTCTTCGCCCTACTCCGCGATCGAAAACCTCACCGGCAGTTCCAATTACCGCCCCGACCACCCGCGCAACATTTACGCCGACCATCGCTACTATTTGGCTCTCGACGATTACGGGACGCAATTCGGGCTGCCCCAAAACTACACGGCCCACGCTTGGCGCGACGGCGTGAGGGGACTGACGCTGATCGAAAAGCTCGCGTCCCAACTTCCCTCCGGCATCTCGGTCAAAGACGTCGCATTAGAGTGCCTCAAGCGCTGGCCGATGCTCGATTTCGTGGAAAAGGGGCGGCTGCGCGCCGAGCAGTGGGGAACCGAGAGCGCCCGGGCCGTGCATTTCTGGAAACAAGGCGCGCAATTGATCCCGCAGCAGGACAAGCCGGGCTGGTGGCGGGTGCCGCTGGAGCGCGCTCCGGATGGTTGGGCTTATCAAATGCACGACCTGAGCGCGTCCCCTGGTGCCACCGTCACCGCCGAATTGCGCGGGCTTGACATGGCGGGCGCCGGTGAGGATTGGCGCTGGTGTTTCGCCGCGATTTCCGAAGGCGACACCGTTCGGTATTCGCCGGTCTGGGCGCCGGGCACCCAGAGCTTCACCCTGAACGCAAACGAAAGTCAGGCATTCCTCATCGTGACGGCCACGCCTGCCAGGACGGCGCTCGACCTGAGCAGCTACAGCAACACCAAGCCCGTCGACAAGCACCCCGACCGGTTGCGGTACGCCTACGAGGTGCGCCTGGCCAACGCCTCGCCTGCGCCGCATCCCTACAATGCGCTCAACCCCGCCGGCTATCGTAGGCACGGCAACGGCGGCGGCATTGTTGGCCCCTTGGCAACGGTCGCCTCCTCTGCGTATGTCGGGCCGAATGCAAAAGTGCTCGGCTCGGCCCGGGTGCTCGGTGCGGCGCGCGTTGAGGATTACGCCGTCGTCCAGGGCAGCGCCACCTTGCAGGGGTCGGCGATCGTCAGCGGCAGCGCCTTGGTGGAAGGCGACGCGCGCGTGGAGGGAAATGCCCGCATCCGCGACCGCGCCCACCTTGCTTGGGGTGCCATCGCGCGAGGCCGCGCCTTGGTCGCCGGCTACACCATCGTCCAGGGCACCACCATCCAGGACGATGCGATCGTGCGCGGATGCGCCCAGCTATGGCCCGTCGACAAAACCCTCGGTGGCACCGCCATCTTCGACCACGATGGCTCGATGGGGGAGTCGTTCAGCGACGGAGTCCACTTCAGCCACGTCCCCTGGGGCGGGTGGTTCGAATCTTTTTATCGCCAGACTCTCAGAAAACCGCGCGGGCTGATCTCCAGCTACCGGACCGAGGAGCCCGACGGCGAGATGTGGTGGGATGAGTTTGGGGCCCTCCACGCCGTTATGCGGGGC
>JBIIMH010000194.1:0-4617 GCA_044338095.1 Rariglobus sp.
GAAAACGCGCCGCAGTACCGGCCAGACCGACGAACAGGTCCACCGGCGCGGGGTTTTGAAAGGCGTTGGCCTGGCCGGAGACCTCGATCGCATCGAGGCTGGCTGAAGGGTTGACCGTGATGCCAATGGCCCGCAGCGCCTCGATCATCAGGTGGGTGTCTTCGCTGAACAGTGCGCCCGTGAGGTTAACAGGCCGCGGGCAGAGGGCCGCCAGCAGGAGGGCGCGGTTGGTCAGGCTTTTCGATCCGGGCAGGGTGACCTCGCCGCGCACAGGGCGGCTGAAGGGCTGGATCGGGAGGAGTGCAGGAAGCGACGGCGACATGAAAAGAAGGTGGCGACGTTCACGCAAAGGGGCGGGACCGCCAAGGGGATTTTTAGCGAATCATGACTTTGCACGGGCATGCACCTCACGTCTGTTGGGGTGGATGCGTTCGCGGGGCGTTTCCCCCTCGCGAACGCAACCGACCCAATTCAGGCCTCACTGCCGCAGCCGGATGAGCCCTGCGCTTACTGGCCGTGGCAGTTCTTGAACTTCTTGCCGCTGCCGCACGGGCACGGGTCGTTGCGACCGGCTTTGGGCGTCTCGCGCCGGATCGTCACCTTGGGTAGTTCAATCTCTTTGGCCACGGGTGCTGCGTCGGCTTGGCCGCCAACGCCACCGGCCGTTGCGCTGATTTGCGGCGCATCGGCGGGGCCCTGTGCATGGGCACTGCGGCTGAGCAGTGCCAACATGTTTTCAAACGCGTCGATGTTCGAGGCGTTGCGGAACAGCCCGGTGCAGATCTGCAGCCGGATGTGCGTCATCATCTCCTCGAAATACTTAAACGCCTCGCCCTTGTAGGCGACCAGCGGGTCGCTCTGGCCGTAGCTGCGCAGGCCGATTGCGCGGCGTAGCTCTTCCATCTCCGTAAGATGTTCCTGCCAGTGGTGGTCGATCGCGTTGATGATCACATAGCGCTCCAGCGAACCGAGCGCCTCGGGCACTTCGACCGACTCCTTGACCGCGTAGGCTTTTTTCACCCGCTCCACCACGAGTTGGGTGAGCGCTTCGAGGTTACCACCGACGAGCTCCTCGGTTTTCAGGCCGATGGGGAAGGTTGCGTTGGCCCAGCCGACAAAACTGTCGAGGGCGCTTTGGGTGGGCGTGCCGCGTCCGGTCATGCCGGCGACTTCGAGGCGGCTGTCGATCTCCTCGGTGATTTGCTCCAAGATGATGTCCTTGGGGCGGTCGGCGTGAATGGCCGCATTGCGGATGCCGTAAACGACTTCGCGCTGCTGGTTGAGCACGTCGTCGTACTGAAGCAGGCGTTTGCGTTGCGAGAAATTCTGCTGTTCGACCTTCTTTTGCGCGCTCTCGATCGAGCGGTTCAGCCACGGGTGCTCCAACTCCTCGCCTTCCTTCATCGAGCCTTCCATCAGGCGCGAGGCCAGATTGCCCTGCAGGAACAGGCGCATGAGGTTGTCCTCCAGCGAGAGAAAGAACTTGGTCAAACCGGGGTCTCCCTGACGCGAGCAGCGGCCGCGCAACTGGCGGTCAACACGACGCGATTCGTGGCGCTCGGTGCCGATGACGTAGAGTCCGCCGGCCTCGCGCACGCCCTCGCCCAGTTTGATGTCGGTGCCGCGGCCGGCCATGTTGGTGGCTATGGTCACGGCGCCGCGCTGGCCGGCGCGGGTGATGATTTCGGCCTCCTGCTCGTGGTACTTGGCGTTGAGCACGGTGTGGATAACACCGGCGCGTTTGAGCAGGCGGGAGAGCACCTCGGAGGACTCCACCGAGACCGTGCCGACGAGCACCGGCTGGCCTCGCTTGTTGGCGTTCTCGATCTCGGTGACCACGGCGTTAAACTTATCGCGGCGGGTTTTGAAAATGGAGTCGTTGCGGTCGATGCGGATGCAGGGCTGGTTGGTCGGGATGACCTGCACTGAGAGTTTGTAAATGTCGTTGAACTCCAGCGCCTCGGTCTCTGCGGTGCCGGTCATGCCGGCGAGCTTATCGTAAAGGCGGAAGTAGTTCTGGATCGTGATGGTCGCGTAGGTGCGCGTCTCGCGCTCGATGTTCACGTTCTCCTTGGCCTCGACGGCCTGGTGCAGACCCTCGGACCAGCGGCGGCCGGGCATGACGCGACCGGTGTTCTCGTCGACGATCATGACCTTGCCCTCGGCGACCACGTACTCGACGTCGCGCTCATAAAGTGAATACGCGCGCAGCAGCTGCGAGATGGCGTGGATCTCCTCGGAGATTTCCGCGTAACGGTTTTGCGACTTTGCCTTGATCTCCTCGCGCTGTTCGGGCGTGAGGTCGGTGCGGCGATCCAGCTCGCTGAACTCGGTGGCGAGGTCGGGCATCATGAATGCGTCGGGATTGTCGGGGCGCAGGCGGGTGCGGCCCATCTCGCTCAAGTCGGCCTGGTGCTGGCGCTCGTCGATCGAGAAGTAGAGTTCTTCCTTGAGCGCGTAGAGCTCGGTCTTCTGGAAGTCGCTGTTCATCTCGGTCTCGGTTTTGTCGAGCAGCTTGCGCCACTCGGGCGTCTCCATGAGGCGCAGTAACTGCTTGTTCTTGGGGTGGCCGATTTTGACCTGCAAGAGTTTGACTGCGGCGGCCTTGCGCTCGGCCGGGGTGAGGTCGGGCTTTTCGAGCAGCGCCTTGGCTTCGTTGGCCATGCGGTTGACCAGGCGGATCTGGTCGTTGACGAGCGAGTCGATCGTGGGCTTAAGGCGGGAAAACGGCTGTTCGCGCTCGATGGGGGCCGGGCCTGAAATGATCAACGGAGTGCGGGCTTCGTCGACGAGGATGGAGTCGATTTCGTCGACGATGCAGAACCAGTGGTCGCGCTGAACCTGGTCCTCTTTGCGCGTGGCCATGCCGTTGTCGCGCAGGTAATCGAAGCCGAATTCCGAGGCGGTGCCGTAGGTGATGTCGCGACCGTACATCTCACGACGCAGGTCGGAGGGCATTTGTTGTTGGATACAACCGGTGGTCAGGCCCAGGAAGCTGAACAGGTGCCCCATCCACTCGGAGTCGCGGCGGGCAAGGTAGTCGTTGACCGTGACCAACTGGGTGTTTCGGCCAATGAGCGAGTTAAGATAAAGGGGGAGGGTTGAGACGAGGGTTTTGCCTTCGCCGGTGGCCATTTCGGCAATTTTTCCGGAGTGGATCGCGTAGCCGCCGATCAACTGCACGTCGAAGTGGATCATGTTCCAGGTCAGCTCGTGACCGCAGACCAGGGCTCGGGTGCCGACCAAGCGCCGGGCGGCGTTTTTGACCGTCGCAAACGCCTCGGGCAGGATCTGGTCGAGGGTTGCGCCGGCTTTCAAGCGGGCGCGGAACTCGTCGGTTTTGGCGCGTAGTTGATCATCGGTCAGCGACTGGTAGGCGAGCTCATGCTCGTTGATACGCGTGACGATGGGACGAGCCTTTTCGAGGAACTTGCGATAATGACGACCGGCAAAGCGCTTGAAGAGAAAGGAGAGCATGAATGGGCGGGACCGTAGGGTTGAAACCGAGCTTGGCAAACGACAAAGTGAACAAGTTAAGTGACGATTTCATCCCATCGTAAACGGATTGAGCGCCTACTTGCCACGGTGTCGGTTTCTGGTTTGAACCTGCGCCCTATGTCGAATCCCGAAGCAAAACTGGCCGAACTTGGTTTGAAACTGCCCGCCACCGCCGCCGCCGCAGGCAATTACGTGCCCACGGTTCGCTCGGGCAACGTGCTGTACTGTTCCGGGACCATCTCGATTGCAGATGGCAAAATGACCCACGAGGGCCAGGTCGGCAAAGAGCAGACCGTGGCCACCGCCTATGAATCGGCGCGCGTTTGCACCCTGAACACGTTGGCCAACATCAAAGCCGCAGTCGGTTCCCTCGACCAGGTGGCGCGGGTGATCATGGTCAACGGTTTCGTTAATGCGGTGAGTGGTTTTGCCGACAGCCCGGCAGTGATTAACGGTGCCAGCGACCTGCTCGTGGGTGTGTTTGGCGATGCCGGAAAACACGCCCGGGCCGCAGTCGCCGTGGCGGGCCTGCCGCGCAATTCGACCGTCGAAGTGCAGGTGATCGTCGAGCTCAAGAGCTGAAGGGGTGGGGAGGTCGGCGGTCGACATCCCTTCCCTGAGCTCACGCTCAAGGCCACGAGCCGATCCACCACACGTCGGTGAACGGGGCGCCAAATGGCCGAAAATCCCCGTGGCCTTGAGCGTGCGCTCAAGGTGTGGAGCCCAATGAGGGCGATCCTATCGCTTCACCTTTTCATTTCCCCCGCTGCAAAAACTCACCAGGAGAGCACCCAGTACTCGTCCTGGCTTACCTTTTGTGCGGCGGCGGCGGGGATCCAGCGTTCTTGAAAGCGCGGACCCCAAGAGTCCGACACGGCGATTTCATTGGTCGTGCGGTTGTAGCCGATGATCAGGCAGGCGTGGGCCGAGGACGGGTCGGCGTAAAGTTTGTCGATCTCACGCGCAGTCGGCGTGGGCTTCCAGGTGGCGGGATCGCCGGCTTTTTGGCGCGCGGCGCTGTTTTCGTTGGCCATCGTGTTGTAGTCATCGGTGGAATAAAGCCCCCAAATGAGCGGCCTGCCCTCGTCGATAAAACGCGCCACCGCGCTGACGTTCAGC
>JBIIMH010000196.1:0-4611 GCA_044338095.1 Rariglobus sp.
GTCCACGAAAATGCGCAACCCAGCCGCGGCGCCTGAGCCGTCGTAGGTCGCCAGCACATGCTGCCAACTCCCGGGCCGGACGGTTCCGTTCTCCGAAAGGATGCGCAGCGCTCCGGCCGGCTGCTTGACGACGAGCTGGGCGCCGAACTGCCCATCCTGCACGAACAACTCCCAGCCTTGCAGTTCCTGGCGGTCGTCCATGCGCCCTACGATCGTCCCTTGTTTCAGGCTGGCCGGCACATTGACCCAAACGCCAACCGAAAACGGCCTGTCGTGATCGAATCCCGCCAAATCACCGAGATCGAAATGCATGGTGTTCGTGAGCACCGGGGCACGTCCGAGCTTGCCGCCGTCGGTCCACTGGGTCGGGCCGCTCGCATTGAACGACGCGGCCTCCCCTTGGATCTTGCCGCCGAGATCCGTCCCCTCGCCTTCGGCTAACGGGAGTTCCACTTCGAGTCCCTCAGAGCAGATTTTCAGAGACTCGGGCTTCGCGGTCTTGAGCCATTGAGCCACGTCCTCCGCCGCGTCGCCGCGTCGTTTCGAGAGCGCTGCTTTTGCCTCGGCAATCTCATTCGGCAACTCCGCAAAGCGCCGATCATCCGTCGCAGAGGGCAGATAGATCACCGGCTTCGTGTCCTTCACATTGCCATCCAACGCCGGCTGCGTGGTGTTCCTGAAGTAAGCAGCCATCGAGTAGAAATCCCTCTGCGTTATCGGATCGAACTTGTGGTCGTGGCAGGCCGCGCAGTTGGCTGTCAGTCCGAGCCACACCCACGAAGTGGTAGTCACCCGATCGTTCGCGTACGTGGCGAGGTTTTCCTCGGCGATGGTGCCGCCCTCGGAGGTTGTCACGTTGCAGCGATGAAACCCCGTGGCGATGAGCTGGTCCCGAGTCGCGTTCGGCAGCAAATCGCCGGCGATTTGCTCCGTCGGAAATTGATCGAAGGGCATGGTGCGATTGAACGCGCCGATCACCCAATCGCGGTAAGGCCACATCTCGCGGTAGTTGTCGATGTGGAGGCCGTGCGTGTCCGCGTAGCGGGCCGCATCCAGCCAGTAGCGGCCGCGATGTTCGCCCCACTGTGGCGTCGCCAAAAACCTTGCGATGAGCTTTTCATAGGCGTCGGGCGCCTTGTCGCTGACAAACGCCTCGACCTCCTCTGGCTGCGGGGGCAGCCCCGTGAGATCCAGCGCCACGCGGCGGGCGAGCGTGCGGCGGTCGGCCTCCGGAGCGGGCTTGAGGCCGGCCTGCTCGAGGCCGCTGAGGACGTAAGCGTCGACCGGGTTCCGCACCCAAGCCTTGTCCTGGACTTCGGGCAGGGGCGGGCGTTGCGCGGGTTCGAACGCCCAGTGTCTCTGATAGATGGCGCCCTGCTTGATCCATTCCCGGATCGTTTCCTTTTCGGCCGCGCTCAGCGTCTTGTGCGACTTCGGCGGCGGCATCACTTCGTCCCTGTCCTTGCTCACCAACCGCAGCCAGGCTTCGCTTTTCTCCGGAGCACCCGGCACGATCGCCTGCACCCCCTCGATCACAGCGGTGGCACCCTCCCTCGTGTCGAGACGCAGGTCCGCTTTGCGCGTTTCCGGATCGAAGCCGTGGCAGGCGAAGCATTTGTCCGAAAGGATCGGCCGCACGTCGCGGTTGTAGGGAAGCGGCTGAGTTTCCGATGACGCAACAGCCAGTATCGGGGCGGCCAGAGGAATGAGTTGCCGGGCGATGAAGGGTGGCAAAAAGTGTCTCATGCAATGAGCAGATCAGCGGATTGTTTGCTCGAGCCCGAGTCGCTCCAGGACCTCTCTCGGCGGCCCATCGAAGGTCGGTGTCGGCATGTTGCCAATGTACCCGATGGCTTTCCAACCCTCGGCACTGCCGTAGTAGGCGCCGGCGGCGATGTTGCGGAAGCGATTGAAGAATTCCGCGGGTTTTCTGAACGCGGGTTTTGCATCGGGCGGCCAGGCGATGTCGTCGCAGATGGCCCGCTGTTGCTCCGAGGAGAGCTCCGCAAAACCTTTGCCGAAACGCTGCTGCGACTCCGCGTCCAGCCACGCAAGACCCTCGATGATCGGCTCCTTGTCGCCGCTTTGCTGCGGATACGGTGCGCTCACCCATTCGTCTATAAAATCCGGCACGCGCACGGCACTCGCGGCGGGCCCGAGATGATCGGCAGGAAAGATCACGTCAGCGAGGGCGGTCGCGGTCTTCCGCTGCCCTGCGGAAAAGGTGAGCGGCCAGAGATCGCCGGGGTTGTAAATTTTCATCAGGTCCGGGTCGGTGCCGTAGCCCTTTGCAAACGGGCTCTGGGCGAGCCCGCGCCAGTCGCCCGCAGAGTGCGAGACCCAAGCTGCAGCGAACCATCCGAGAAGCGTGCGCCGGGATAGGCGGGGGAGCGATTCGTTTTCCATGTGTGTTCTTGGTTAAAGGTTTCCCTGGCGCGCCTGCTCCACGATGTAATCACCGGTGCGCCACGCGAGCGCCATGATGGTGAGCGTCGGGTTTTTGTCTGAGTTTGAGGCGAACGCCGCGCCGTCACACACGAAGAGATTCTTCACGTCCCAGGTCTGATTCCATGAGTTGCACACCGATCTTGCGGCCTTATCCCCCATCATCGCCCCACCGACCTCGTGAATGACTTTGCCGCCGTGCTCGATGGCTTTGCGCGGATCGTCGGGGATCGGACGGGTGAGCTTGCCGCCCATCGACTCAAAGATCTGCGCGTACGTCCTCAGCGCGTGTTTTATCATGTTGAGTTCGTGGTCGCCCCATTTCCAGTGCCAGCGAAGCACGGGAATACCCCACTGATCCTTCACGGAAGGATCCAGATCGGCGAAACAATCGTCATTTGGTATCATCTCGCCGCGGCACCCCACGTGAATCACGGAGCCGTAATATCGACGCGCCTCTTCCTTGAACTTCGTTCCGTAGGCGCCGCGCGTGTAGGCGTTGCTCACCGGATTGTTGCCGCCGGGCGGCTGGCGTGTGGGCCCACCTGGCTCGGTGTGGTAGCCGCGGGGGAAGTCGAGCTTCCCGGCGAGCTGCTCCCGATACAGCCACCACGGGGCGTACATGTGATCGCCGCTCGTGCCGTCCTCGTTGTGGGGCGGGAGATTCTCCATCGCAGGAACCTGCGCCCCCACAGCGCAGCTCACGGTATCCATCATGTACTTGCCGACGAGACCGCTGCTGTTGCCGAGTCCGTCGGGGAATGCCTCGCTCCTGGAGTTGAGCAGGATGCGCACGCTCTCCCCGGAGCTCGCCGCGAGCACCACGGCCCGCGCTTTCACGCGCTCTTCACGGCCCGTGGTCTTGTCGATAAAAAGCACGCCGCTTGCCTTGCCGTCCTTCCCGACGAGCACCGCACGCGCGTGAGCGTTGGCGATGATGTCTAGGTTCCCGCTCGCGAGGGCCGGAGGCAGATGCACCGTGGTCGATTGATAAGTCGCGCGGATCGAGCAGCCCCGGCCGCAATTGGTGGCGTAAAAGCACGCGGCCCGCATGCGCATCGACTCCGCGACCAGCTTCTGCGCCCTGGGATTCCCTGGATGGAGCCTCGCGGGAAGCGTGTCCGCGTCCTGTGAGCGGGTCAGAACGGCGCGATGGATCGGGATCATTGGAAACCCGAATTGTTTGCCATGCCTCTGCAGCATCAGCTCGTGCGTGCGCGCCTTCACCGGCGGCAGGAGAACGCCGGGAGGAGAGTCCGGGGTGTTTTCCATCCCCTCATTCGTTCCGTGCACACCAACGAGCATTTCCACCTTGGTGTAGTAGGGTTCGAGGTCCTCGTAAGAAATGGGCCAATCAAAACCGAGCCCGTCGCGACTCCGCGGCTTGAAGTCATACGGTCCGTTCCGCAGCGACACGCGGCCCCAGTGATTTGTCCGCCCCCCCAGCATCCGCGCGCGCCACCAGTGAAACTGCTCCGCCGGATCGGCACTCGCGCTGGTGTAAGGCTCCCCCGGCACCTGCCAACCGCCATCCACCGTGGCATCCCAAAACCCCGCAGGCTTGTCCGGCGTCGGGCTGCCACCGAGGGGGCCCTGGTGCGGAGTCTGAAACATTGGTGTCTGGGTGGCCGGATCGTAGCTGCGACCGGCTTCGAGCATCACGCATTTCAGCCCTGCGAGCGTGAGAGTATAAGCCATCTGCCCGCCGCCTGCGCCGGAGCCGATGATGGCCACGTCGTATTCGGGCTGCGCTTGGAAGGGTTTAATGGTCGGCATGAGTTTTTAATTCGTTCGTGTGGGGAACCGTCGTGTCTCGTCTGCCATTGTCCCGCGTTGCGAGGGGATCGTCATGTCCCGCAAATGAGGGAGTCGCGCGTTCAAAGGAATTCCAGCGCGCGCTCGATGAGCCGCTTGGAGGCGTGGACTCCTTGGACGGGGTCGAGGTTTTTACCCTCCCATTCGATGGCGACGATTCCATCGAACCTGGCCTCGGCGATGATCTTAATCAGCCGGAAATAATCAAATTCCACCTGGTTGCCGGCAGGGTCGAACTCGTGGGTCTTCGCCGAGATGACAGCCGCGTAGGGCGCCATGGCACGGGTGCCTTCGTAGATGTCGCCACGGAGTTTTCCGAAATCAGGCATCAGTCGGCAATGCGAGTGGCGC
>JBIIMH010000197.1:0-4606 GCA_044338095.1 Rariglobus sp.
TTTTTCTTCCGGTGTTTTTCATGGGTGCTTGCCTTCGTAGACAGTGGAGTTGGCCGACATCACCGCATTGACATAGCCGGGACGATTCAGCGTCTCAATGGCGGCGTGACGGGCCACCTTGACAACACTTTCCGCACCCAAGCCGATTACTAATGAAACCGCCACCATGCCAAGGCCTACGGCGGTCATGCGTTTTGCTCTCCAGTCATAATTCAGCGGCTGCGCCGGCTCGCCGCGCCAAAACGCACCGAGCCAAATTTTCAGCATGCTCATCAACGTGAGCACACTGGCCACCAGAGATAGCCCAATCAGCACCCACTCGCCCTGGGTGAGGCCTTCTTGGATGATCATGAACTTGCCCCAAAAACCACTCAAGGGAGGCAACCCGGCCAGGGACATGGCTTGTATTACAAAAACTACCCCCAGCCAAGGGGCCGCCCGCCATAGACCGCCGGTTCTGGATCATCGCTGCCATTGGCACGGATCACCACGCCTCCGACCAAAAACAACGCCGCTTTCACAATGATATGATGAATAATATAGAAAATGGCCGCCGTAAACGCGAACGGCGAGTAGAGTCCGATGGCCAACACCATGAAGCCAATCTGGCTGACAATGTGGAAGGACAGAATGGTCTGTACCCTGCCTTGTGCCACCGCACCGAGCACGCCAATGACCATCGTTAAGCCCGCCGTCCACCCAATCAAGGTGTGAACGCTCTCCAATTGCGGTGGCATCACGGTGCCGAAAACCCGCAACAAAACATAAACCCCGACTTTGGTCAGCATGCCCGCATAAAACGCCGCCATCGGCGCTGGGAGCAGGGGATAACTGATCGGCAGCCAATAATACAGGGGGAATACCCCGGCCTTCAGGCCGAATACCAACAGCAATAATATGGCCAGTACGGTTAGCCTTACGTCACCGACCAATAAGTCGGCGCGACCGATCATCTCGGCAAAATTCAGTGTGCCAAACAGGCTGTATGCAAAACCACACGTCGCCAAAAACACCGCGCTGCCCACCAAGTTCAGTGTTAGATAAGGCAACGCCCGGCGCGACTCGTTTGCGCCGGACTCCAGTGTGAGCAGGGCATACGAGGAGAGCAGCATCACCTCAAAAGCAACAAACAGGTTGAAGAGATCTCCCGTTACAAACGACAGGTTGATGCCGGACAAAAGGAATAACAGGAGCGGCAGTCTCAGCGGGTGTTCCTCCTTTGCCGAGGTTTCGGCAAAACCATATAGTGCAGACGACAGCGCGGTAAACGAAGACAGGCTGAGCATGATGGCGGCGAGCGTGTCCACCACCAAAACGATGCCATAGGGTACCATCCAGCCGCCAACGCGAAGCACCAGTGGCCCCGTTGCCTGCACATGAACCACCATCCAAAGCGCCAGTCCCAGAAGTGCCGTCAACACCCCGGTGGCAAAACTGCGCCGTAACCGAGTCGGCCGCGGTCCCAGTAGCATGAGCAGCGCAGCGATAACCGGGATCATGACCGGCAGGCCCGCAAAATTGGCCAGTAAGGTTGAGCTCATAATCCGTCCTCCTTCGTCGTAGCGGCCGCTCCACCCGGCGCCTCGTCGGCATACAATGTGTCCATGGATGCCGCCCCCCGATCTGTATAGAGTCGGTAGAGCAAGACCGTTAGGTAGGAGGCCACCGCAAAACCGATGACAATAGCCGTCAGAATGAGCGCCTGCGGCAGGGGATCGATGCGGTTCAACGCGCCGCCATCGGCGTCAACCGTTCCCGAGCCGCGACCGGTGGGATCGCCCGAAATGGCGATCAACACCATATTGGCTGCATTCGAGAGGATCAAAAAACCAAAGAGAATGCGCAAAAAACGACGCGAAAGGCACAAATAGATGCCCGTCGTAAACAGCACAAAAACCAGCAGGGCGGCTTCGAGTTGATTGGTCACCGTGACCCTCCTTTCTTGGCGGCACTCACCGGCGAGGCCGCAAGATCGATGGGTTCTGTGTTGCTTGCGGCAAAGCGTGCTTGCTCCTGCGCCCCAAATGCGGGCAGGCCGTGGACCGACTTCATTAATGGCAACATGATTTTTAAAGTGACGCCGACCACCGCGCAAAACACGCCCAGGTCAAAAAACACCGGTGAGCCGGCGTAGAAACCGCCTACATAGGCGTGGAGGTGGTTGAGCATGGGCAGGCCGAGTGCCATGGGAAACAGTGCCGTGCCAAACGATAAAAGCACCCCGCTTACGGCCAGAATCATGGGGTTGAAGCGAAGCACCTTCCGCAGTCCATGCACCCCGATAACGAAAACCAGAATTAAGAACGAGAGCGCCGTAATGAGCCCCGCGATGAACCCGCCGCCAGGGGCATTGTGCCCACGAAAAAAGATGTGCAGCGCAAACAGGTTCAGTGGCACAAAGCCGCCGATCGCCACCAGCCGCAAAATCACATCCTGGGGCACCGGGAACAAATCCCCGCTGGCCCCGACCTGAACCGGCGGCTTGTTTGCCGGCCGGCGTCGAGAGAGCAACCCGATACAGCCGAGTGCGGCGATCACCAGCACGGCGATTTCAAACATCGTGTCCCATCCGCGGAAATCGATCACCACCGTGTTCACCGCATTGCGGCCCTTGGAAAGCGCGAGGGTGTTGTCCAAATAAAAGCTCCCCGCTCGCTCAAGCGTTTGCGGCTGCTGAAAAAACAGGACTCCCCCGCCCATGATCAGGCCGACGCACGCTCCCAGGCCCAAGCGCAAAAAGCGCGACTGCGCCGGTTGCACCGGCAACTGCTCGTGATCGGCTCCTTCACGCTTGAGGCGTAGCACCACCAAAAGCACCAGCAACAGGGTCGCGGATTCAACCAGAATCTGGGTCAGCGCCAAGTCGGGCGCTTGATAAAGCACATAATAAAAGGTGACCCCAAGGCCAATGACCGACACCGCGAAAAGTTGCCGGATGGGGCGCGTCCAAATCGCAGCCAGTACCGCGGCGATACCGATGACCCCCACCATACTCCACCGCAACCACCCCTCAGCCCCGTGGGGCAACGCCTCCCACTGCGCAACCATGCCCTGAATCTGCCTCCAGTCGTAACCCACGAATCCAGCCACCACCGCGATGATGGTGCCGAGCACGACAAACAGATAAACCTGGGGCTGCTCAAAACCGAGCGCCTTGTTCAGCTTTTTGCCAAACAATTGGACTCCGTCGGCCAGATGATCAAACCACGCATCGAATCGCAACGCATTGGGGATTTGAAACTTGGCCCGCCGCGCCGCCCCTAGGGTGAAATAAGCGACCACCCCCAGCCCCAAGATCCCCATGCTGGTCATAAACGCCGGGGTCAGCCCGTGCCACAGGTGCAGGTCGGGGGCCTTCATCAGGTGCTCGCCCGCAACGCCAAAAGAAAGGGTGAACCGACCAAAGTCCGCTGCAAAAAACCCGCCGCCCAAGGTGGCCAGCGCCAGCACGATAGCCGGTAGCATCAAGCCAACTGAGGGGGCGTGATAATGGGCTTCCACCTCAGGGGTAACCGGCCCGAGAAACACCCGCTTAAACACCCCGAGCGCCACCACCACGTTGATCACCGATCCGGTCGCCACGGCGAATAACGGCCACCCGCCATAGAAACCGGGGTTCGTTTCGCTGAAATTCAACACCGACTCCAGCAGCAGTTCCTTGCTCAAAAAACCCGTGGTCGGGGCCACGCCCGCAAACGCGGCCAGCGTGATCAACGCCGCCACCCCGATCACCGGCATTTTCCTGAACAGCCCGCCCAGTTTGCGCATATCGCGCGTGCCCGTGCTGTGGTCGATGATGCCCACCACCATAAATAGACACGCCTTGTAAAACACGTGATTGAGGATGTGCAGATAATCCCAAACCACCGGCACGCCTTGGGTGAACAGCCCGTAGTTGCCAATGAGCAGGCCCAGGTGCGCAACTGTCGTGTAGGCCAGCACCGCCTTGAGGTCTTGTGACAACAGCGCAAGAAGCGCCCCCAGCATAAATGTGCCAAACCCGATCACCGTGAGAACCGGCATCCAGCTCTCCAGCCCATTGAACACGGGCAGCATTCGCACCGTGAGAAACACGCCCAATTTCACCATCGTCGCGGAGTGCAGGTACGCGCTCACCGGCGTCGGTGCGGCCATCGCATTGGGCAACCAGTAGTGAAACGGGAACTGCGCTGACTTGCCCGCTATGCCAATAAAGCAGCACAAAAAGGCGGCCGTCATCAGGCCGTTGGCCCCAGCAGGAACCCCGTTGGCGGCGATTATCTCGGACAACTCGAAGGTGCCGTAGATCACGCGCAGCAAGACCACGCCCACCAGCAGGACCAGGCCTGTTGAAGCGGTCGTGAGCAGCGCCATGCGTGCGCCGCGCTGCGACTCGTGTTTATCGTGAAGAAAGCCGATCAGCAAAAACGAGGTCAAACCCGTGAGTTCCCACGCGACAAACAACACCAGCAGATTGCTCGAAAACACCGTGCCGAGCATAGCGCCCATGAACAGGAGCAAATAACAATAAAACTTTCCGTGGTCGCGGTAGTGATCATCCAGATAGTTGGCTGCGTAAAAGGTGACCAGCACCCCCACACCCGTGACCACCAAGCCGAAAAACAGC
>JBIIMH010000198.1:0-4587 GCA_044338095.1 Rariglobus sp.
CAGAAGCGTCAGCAAAACCGCCCCTAATTTCGCGGAGCGGTATCGAGAATGGCCCCGACGGTGTCGTCGAGTTCCCGCGCATCGATGGAATCACTCTCGAATTGGGCCAACGCCGCCGTGGTTGCCGACTCCTTGCCCTTGTGTGCCGCCTCGTAAAGCCGCCCCAACGACACCATCGCATTGGCGTAGAACGGATGGACAACTGGCAGCGTCAGCCGAATCTGCTGAGCACGCTCACCCAGCTCGCGATGAACCCACGGCTCGCGGCGAAGTCGCGTGAGTTCCCCCAAAGGAACAACCCGCTCCAGACCCTGCCTCACACCCAGCCAACGACTGCGATCGGCGAGCCAAGCACGGGAATCGCTCGCTGTCATTACGGGCAGACTCCGCTTCTTGGCCTGATGATAGAACCCGGTCTGCCACCACAGCTCCATGTCGTCGGCATTCGCCCAAAGCCCCGAGTAAATCCGCGGAAGCGTATCCAGCGCAGGGGCACCACCCAAAACCCCGCGTAACCACCATTGCCACTGGGTTCCATCAGCCGATTCAGCCTGTAACTGTAAGAGCAGCCAGAGCGCCGCCAGCTCTCGCTCCCGCGACTCCCCTGCCCCGTGCTCCCACTGCAACACCGACGCCAGCGAAGGCGCCGCAGCGAGGCGAACCGAGTCCTGCTGAAACATATCCATAATCGCCGGGCGCTCCTTTGCGCGGCTCAACCCGGCACACGCGTGTTCCAGCCACAATGGTACGGTGAGCGACCTGGTCACCCCGTACCACGATGCCGCCTGCCGCATCAACAAACCATGGACCATCGCCCGTCTTAACACGTTGGCGTTCACCCCGGCCTCCCAGCGCACCCGCACAGTGACAATTCCAGGGGTTTCCACCGTGACCGTGAAGGCAGTCGGCGCACTCCATTGTGCAGCCGGGACCAACCGCACACTCACCGGCGTATTAAAACCTTCGGCTGGAAGCCTCAGCGGTTCAGCTAAAGCGCCCCACACCGCTCGCCCCAAGGCGAGCACCAGACGGGCATCCGCCGCATCCATTAAAATTACCTCAAACTGTCCAAGCCGCGTATAAAAAACACGCGGCGTCGGCCCCGCGCCCAGGGCGGCCGTGGACGCCCCCTCGCCCTCGGATGCGTCCACAGTGCCAGCCTGCGTAAACGCCAGTAAGCCCAAAAAAACAAGACCTAGGCGAATCACGGCACGATGATGCGAACCGCACTGTCCTCGACTGCCACGAGCTTGAATTTACGCCACATCGTCGTCAGTTCCTCGGGAAGTCTTTGGGCTGCCAATGCACGTTGAATGATCCACTGGGGCAAGCCTGGCACCCGGTGCGTGGGCAGCGAACCGATGTACAATTCATTGGCGATAAACTCAAAGCCATTGGCTCCGGGAACAAACTTGCCCCGCGCCTGAATCACGAAGGGGTGGGTCATCTCAAACGACTGGAATTTACCGACGATGCCAATCTGCATCACACCTTCGCGGATACGGAAATTAACCCATTCCGGAACCACCAGCTTCGATGGATCCGAAGGCGCTTTGGCCGTCGCACTCGCCACCCACGCATTCAGCTCCTCCTCGTTGAAAACCACATCCGCAGCCCCACCCGCAGACAGCAGCTGCTGTTTACGTGACCACTGACGCGCCTTGCTACTATTAACGTCACCTTTCACAAAATAGACCTCGGCTGCGGCCACGCTCTCAGGCGCTTTAGTTAAAATCTCGACCGGCTTGAGCACTAAATACAAGGTCCCCAGAGCAACACCAAGTCCGATGCCCATGAGGACGCCCAGCGTGACTTCAATCAGTCCAGGGCCGTTGAGCGCACGATCAATGCGTTTTTGTGAAGCCATATGGTTACGGGTATAGAATTAAAAATGTTCAGCTAACCGCTCTCCGCCGACGGACACGCACGCTCAACCACGGATCCGCGCCTTGCGAAACTCCTCAACGTAGCGATAGGAAAGCGCATAGTAAGACCAACTCGCGGCCAGACCGACAAAAACGGTGAACGTCATCAAGGGGTAGCCGGCGATCAAAAAGCCGATCAAGGCGAAGGTCGGAACCCAGAAATAGAGTTTGGTCGAGCGCAGCATCGCCACCAGTACGCCAAGGCGAAACGCATCACGGAAATCCTCGTTGCGCTGGTACTGATAAATACCAGCCACCGTCAGCGGCCCCGCCAACATCACTGCCGGCACCAAGGGCAGATAAATAAACGCCCCGTAGTTGAGGAAAAAATGCAGGGGCCAAACCAGTACCCACGCTGTCAAAATCGGCACCACGCCGAGTACCAAAAAAATGGCAAAGGCAACCATACCATTCCTGAAAAGGCGGCGCCAATCACCCCACTCCGGGAAATCAAGGTCCTCACCGCGACGGGCCTGCTCAACCATGTTGTACAAGTAGCCGAACGCTAAAAAATGGGCGACTGGGATGATCAACAACAACGCCCCGACAACGGCTTTGAGAAACCACGACTGATCGGAAAAGAGGCGTTTGCAAACTTGTTCGAGGGAAGGCATTGCGGAGGGCTAATATTTCCCGCGAAACTAGCCACCTGCCGATGGACATCTCAATCAAATTAAACCAGCTGATCGCCCAGGTCGAAACCGCCATCGACCAACTCGTGCCCGCGTACGCTGGTGGCGACGCCGGCCCTGCGCGTATCCACGACGCCATGCGCTACAGCCTGCAAGCCGGAGGCAAACGCCTGCGGCCTGTTTTGGCCCTTTCAGCGGCCTCTCTTTTCCGGCCCACCGCCTCCGCCCTGCCCGCCGCCATAGCATTGGAGTGCATCCACACGTATTCCCTTGTTCACGACGACCTGCCCTGCATGGACAACGACGACCTGCGTCGGGGTCGCCCCACGGCACACCGCCAATTTGACGAAGCCACCGCGTTACTCGCCGGCGACGCGCTCCTCACCCAGGCCTTTGTGCTCCTCGCCACCCATTACAGCGCGACACCCCGACTCGCGACGGCCCTGGTGTCCGAGCTGGCCGACGCCGCTTCAGGCTCCCGCTTGGTCGGCGGTCAAATGCAGGATCTCTTAGCCGAGAAAAAAACCAACGCCACCGCCGTCGAGCTCGACTACATCCACCTCAACAAAACCGCCGCCATGCTGGAAGCCTCGCTGGTCATGGGCGGTCTGGTGGGCGAGGCCGATTCCAGCTCATTGGCCGCCTTACGTAGCGCCGGACGCCACCTCGGACTGGCGTTTCAAATCATTGACGACGTGCTCGATGCCACCGCTGACAGTGCGACCCTCGGCAAAACCGCCGGAAAAGACGCCAAGGCCGGCAAGACCACCTATGTAAGCCTGTACGGTATCGAAACCGCCCGCCGGTTGGCCCAGGAGCAAACCGACGCCGCGCTGGCTTCCCTGCGCTCGCTACCCGGCGACACGGCTTTCCTCGTTCAACTCGCGCAGTCTCTTCTGACCCGCGTAAAGTGACCCGCCATTGAAGCCCCGGCGGATTACGACACCTTCACCCGCATTCGGCTGAACTCTTCGCACAGCGTCAAAATCTCCTTCGCCGTGGTCATCTTAAGCGCCTCGGCGGCCAGTTTTTGAGCGTCACTTAGATTCATCGAGCGAATGAGGTATTTGACCGCAGGAATCAGCGGCGGGGACATGCTCAACTCATCAATCCCGAGGCCAAGCAGGAGCGGCGCATAAACCGCGTCGCCCGCCATCTCGCCACAGACACTGACCTTTATCTTCTGGCTGTGCGCCTGTTCCACCACCGACTTGAGGGTGCGAATGACCGCCGGATGCGTCGGCTCGTAAAGGTGGGCGATCTTATCGTTCACCCGATCGATCGCCAAAAGGTACTGGATCAGGTCGTTGGTCCCGATGCTGAAAAAGTCGCAGTCACGCGCCAGCAAATCAGCGGTGATCGCCGCACTCGGGATTTCAATCATCGTGCCCACCTGGAGATTGGGGTTGAAGGCGATCTTGCGGGTCGTGAGCTCCTCCTTGCACTCCGCTAGAACAGCATTGGCGCGGGCCAATTCCTCGCGACCGCTGATCATCGGATACATCAGGCGAATTTCGCCGTGGATGCTTGCGCGCAGAATGGCGCGCAACTGATCCTTGAAAATCTTCGGGTTATCCAAGCAGAAGCGGATCGCCCGATAGCCAAGGAAGGGGTTGTCCTCCTTGGGGAAAAGATGGGCGTGCCCCGCCATCGGCTTGTCGCCGCCAAGATCGAGCGTCCGGATAACCACAGGGGCCGGAGCGAGCGCCTCAGCAATCGACTTGTAGGCGAGGTACTGCTCGTTCTCGCTCGGGATCCGCCCCGAGCTGAGGTAAAGAAACTCCGTGCGGAACAGCCCCACGCCGTCCGCCAGATACTCTTTCACCAAAGCGGCTTCATCCACCTTTTCGATGTTGGCCCGCAGCGCGATCGCCACCCCGTCGAGGGTAACCGCCGGACGGCGATTGGCCTCCATGAGACGTTGCTCATAGCCTTTTTTCTGAAGCTGAATCTGCCCGTAACGAAAAAGCGTTTGCTGCGACGGGTTGATGATCACCACGCCTTCATACCCATCCACCAAAAGCCAGTCA
>JBIIMH010000199.1:0-4577 GCA_044338095.1 Rariglobus sp.
TTTGATGATGCAGGCGTATTTGAGCCGGACCTCGCCGCCTGGCTTGAGGCGGAAATATTTTGGCGGCGGCACCTCGGCGAAGTCGTCGCTCTCGATGAACACCTCGCGGGTCAGGGCGACCTTGCGCGTGGTGGGGGTTTCGTCCTGGGGATTGTTGGTGGCGTCGCACTCGATGACCTCGCCCTCGGCGAGGTTGGTGAGGACGATCTTGATCGGGCGGAGCACCCCGAGGCGGCGCACCGCGAGGGTGTTCAACTCCTCGCGCACCACGTGTTCCATGACGGCGATGTCGGTGAGGGCGTCGAACTTGGTCACGCCGGCGCCGATCACGAATTTGCGCAGGGCGGAGGCGGGGATGCCGCGGCGGCGCAGGCCGGAAATCGTCGGCATGCGCGGGTCGTCCCAGCCGGTGACCACGTTACCCGTCACGAGGTGGAGCAGCTTGCGCTTTGAAACGATCATGTAGCCAGGGATGAGCTTGGAGAACTCGTACTGGTGGGGCAGGGCGCGGGGCAGTTCGAGGCTTTCTAAAACCCAGTCGTAGAGCGGGCGGTGATCGACGAATTCGAGGGTGCAGATGCTGTGGGTGATTCCTTCGAGGTAATCACTCAGGCAGTGGGCGTAGTCGTAGAGCGGATAAATGCACCACTTGTCGCCGGCGTGGTGGTGGGCGACGTGGCGGATACGGTAGAGCAGGGGATCGCGCAGCCACATGTTGGGCGCGGTCATGTCGATTTTGGCGCGTAAGGAGCGGGCGCCGTTGGGGAACTCGCCGGCACGCATGCGCTGAAACAGGTCGAGGTTTTCCGCGACCGAGCGGTTGCGGAAGGGGCTGTCCTGGCCGGGTTTTTCCGGGGACCCTCGATAGGCCGCGGTGTCCTCTGCGTTCAGATCGCAGACGTAGGCTTTGCCCTTTTCGATCAGGGTGAGCGCGTAGGCGAAGAGTTGTTCAAAGTAGTCGCTGGCGAAAAACGGTTCGACGTTGGCGGCGGTAGCTGCGAGCTGGGAGCTTGGAGCGGGGGGCGAAACCGGAGCCAGGTAGTGGTCGGGGCGGCCGTTGATGATTTGGGGGGCGGGGTGGGAGCCCTTGACTTTAACGCCGAGGCAATGGTCTGCCCAGCCGGCGATCAACCAGTTGACATCGGTGGTGATGGAATCGACGTATTCGACCTCCTCCTTGGCAGGGTTGGTGTCGTCGAAGCGCAGGTTGCAGGTGCCGTTGTTTTCGCGGGCGATGCCGAAGTTCAGGCAGATCGACTTGGCGTGGCCGATGTGCAGGTAGCCGTTGGGCTCCGGGGGGAAACGCGTAACGATTTTCTGGTGGCGACCGGCGGCGAGATCGGCGGCGACGATGTCGCGGATGAAGTCGCTGGGGTTGGCGGGAGCAGGCGTGGCGTTGGTCTCAACGGTCATAAAGGCGCAACTTGCAGGGCGCGGGGGCGGTCGGCAACGCTACATTTAGAGATCCTTGCGGCGGGCTTTGCGTTCACGGTGGGCTCCGCATAGGCTTGTGAATAACGCCCCTAACTTTGCGTTTGCCGCAGGCGGGGGTGGCGTCTGAATGCGCGTCTCTTTTCATGTATCTCAAGGCCCTCAAGCTCCACGGTTTCAAGTCCTTTGCCGACCCCTCGACTTTGCGTTTCGAACCCGGTGTCACCGCCATCGTCGGGCCCAACGGTTGCGGTAAATCCAACGTGGCCGACGCCATCCGCTGGGTGCTCGGTGAGCAGTCCGCCAAGGCCTTGCGCGGTGGTAAGATGCAGGACGTTATCTTCGAGGGCGCCGACACCCGCAAGCCCGCCCAAATGTGCGAGGTTTCCCTGCTGCTCACCGATTGCGAAAAACAGCTCGGCAGCGAGTTTCACGAGATCGAGATCATGCGCCGCGTCCACCGCGACGGCCAGGGCGAGTACTTTTTTAACGGCCAGCCTTGCCGCCTCAAGGACATCCAAAAGCTGTTCATGGACACCGGCATTGGCCGCACGTCCTACTCGATCATGGCGCAGGGCCAGATTGACCAAATCCTCTCCTCCAAACCCGAGGAGCGCCGCGCCGTTTTTGAAGAGGCCGCCGGTATCACCAAGTATAAATCCCAGCGCAAGGAGGCCCTGTCCAAGCTCACGCTCACAGATGCCAATCTCGTCCGCGTGGCCGACGTGGTGACGGAAATCGCCCGCCAGATCGGCTCCCTGCGTCGGCAGGCGACCAAGGCCCTGCGTTATAAAAAACTCAGCTGGCGCCTGCGCCACCTCGCGCTGGCCCATCACGGTTACAACTACGCGCAGGTCAGCACGACCTTGGCGCATTTGGAGGAGCAGGTCATCCAGTTGCGCGCCGCCGCCGAGACGCGTCGCACCCACCTGCACCAGCAGCAGTCCGCACTGGAGGGGCAGAAGGCCCGTCGCACGCAGCTCAACCAGCGCGTTCAGGAGGCCCAGCAGGCGGTTTTCGATCTGCGCTCGGAAAAGGAACAGGCCGAGAATGCCGCCAACCTTTCGCTCATCAAACGCTCCGGGCTGTCCGACCGCCTGGAGGCCTCGCGCGCCAACCTGGGCGAGCTCGATATGCAGCTCCACGAGCTGTCGTCGCAGGTCGACACCGGCGCGCAGGACAAACAGATGCAACTGGCCTTGCTCGGCGGCTCCGACGCCGTTTTCCAGGACCGCAACCGCGAGCTTGCGGTGGTCGAGGCCGAAGCCACCAAGCTCGAGCAGGAGTTGCAGCAAACCAAGTTCCAGATCCTCCAGTTTGAGAGCAACGTGGCCCGCCTGCGCACCGATTGCTCCAGCTACGAGGTGGACCAAAAAACCTCGGCCCACCGGCACGAATCCGTCGCCAGCGAACTCGAAAGTCTGCGCCAGCAGCAGTCCTCGGCCGCGCAACAACTCGCCGAGCTCAGCGCCCGAGTGGAGGAGGCAACGGTCGCCAAAGCCCGCGCCCACCAGGAGACGCAGGACGTGCAGATCCAAATCGGCGATCTCACCCGCGAATTCCGCGACGGTCAGAAAAAACTCCAGGATATCGACCGCCAGCTCGCCCAGCGCACCGCGCGGCTGAACCTGCTCAAGCAGTTGGCGGAAAAGTTCGAGGGCTTCGGCGAGGGCGCGAAAGCGATTCTCCAAGGCCGCCTCGCGCCCGCCCTGGGCGAATCCACGGCCACGCCCATCACCAAGGGGCTCGAAATCCAGCCCGCCCACGCCAAGGCCGTCGAAGCCCTGCTCGGGTCCGCCGTCGAGGCGATTAACGTGGCCGATGTCGGCACCGCCCAAAAAATCCTCGCCCAGCTTGAGGCCGAGCAGATCGGCGCGGCCGTTCTGCAAATCTCTAATCTCAAGTCCGAGATTTCCAATGTCACCGCGCTGCCGTCGGGGCTCACTCCGGCCACCGCCGCCCTGGTTAACTATGACCCTTCGCACCCGGCCGCCGCGCTGCTTGGAGCCTGTTACGTGGCGGAAAACCTCAACGCCTTCCTCGACTTCTGGGGCGTAAATCCGAGTTTCCAATTCCTCGCCGTGGCCACGGCCAAGGGTGAAGTGGTTGACCGGCGCGGGCTGGTGTTTGGCGGTTTTGCCAAAAAATCCAGCAACAGCATCGTCCAGCGCGAAATCGACATACGCGAAACCGCCCGACTGCTCGCCGACGACCAGTTCGCGCACGATGGCCAAAAAGCAGTTATCGAAAGCCTGGGCGCGCGCTTGACCGAAGCCGAATCCGCCCTGGACGAAAAGCGCGCCGAGGTGCTCGAGGCGTCGCAGAACGTTGCCACCGTGCAGTCCGAGGAGCGCAACGCCCAGCGTTCGCTCGAGGAGATCGGCACCAAGGCCAACCGCATGGAATCGGAATTGCAGGGCCTAGAAGCCCAACGCAACGAAACCCAAACACGTTTCGAGCGCGCCCGCACCGCGCTCACCGATGCCAACGCCGCAGTCGAGGCCGGTCGCGCCCGCATCAACGAAATGGAGACGCGCCTCACCGAGCTGCGCGCCGATCGTGATATGAAGCGTGAAAACCTCGGCCAGGCCCGGCTTGATCTGGCCGATTGCCGTCAGAAGGTCGAGGTCCTTGACCGCGGCATTGCCGACATGGAACGCCGTCGGAATCAGCTCTCGGCTATTCTCGTGCAGCGCCAGCAGGAAGTGGAGGTATGGACTGACCAGATCGCCTCACTGGAAGTGGAGAGCGGCAACCAAAAGTCGCGCGCCGCGCAGATCGCCGAAACCCTTGTGGTTGCCCAACAGCAGGTGGAGCAGATCCGCATCGAACTCGGGGATGTTGAGCGCGAGATCGGCGGGGTGGAAAACTCCCAGGACGGCATCCGCACCGACGCCGAGAAGGCGCAGGCCGATTTCAGCCGTTGCGAAGTGGCGCTGGCCCAGAACAAGTCCCGCGCCCAGTTCCTTGAGGAGGATGTGCAACGCGAGTTCCAGATCCGCGTCGGCCAGTACGACTGGCGGGCGATTTTATGGCGCTCCGAGGACGATCCGCCTGACCTCAAGATGCTCGATCTCGACGACGACGAGGATGAGGACGCCGAGCCGGCAGCCAAGAGCTCGGAGGTGCCTTCGGTAGATGGCGAC
>JBIIMH010000200.1:0-4570 GCA_044338095.1 Rariglobus sp.
AATAACCGGGGCCGCGACGGTTGCGGCGCATGAGAGGGCGTAGGGCAGCCAGCAAGTCTTCGCCCTGCGGCAACGGTGCGGCGGCGGGAGATGCAAGGGGGGCGGCTTCGTTGGCGGCAGGTACGGTGTGCTCGCTCGCTGCGGCGAGCGGGGCTTCGACGCCGTTGAGCTGGGGCTGGGTTGGGTCGGCGGTAGCCGACGACTGTGCAGCCTCGGCTTGGGCTGCCTTGGCCTGCGCGGCGGCGGCTCGGGCGGCGGCCTGGGCTGCTTGGGCGGCTTCGCGAGCAGCCTGGGCGGCGAGGCGACGGGCTTCGTGTTCGGCTTGTTGCGCGAGGCGGCGGGCCTCGTGTTCGGCGCGGCGGGCCGCCTGTTCGGCTTCGCGGGCAATGCGTTCGGCCTCGCGCTTGGCTTTCTCCGCCTGCTCGGCGGCGGCTTCCTCGACGAGCAACGCGGCGGCCGGATCGCTCGGGTCGAGTTTCTTGCCGGCCACGACGCGGTAAACGGGACGCGGTTTTTCGCGGGTGTTGATGAACAACTCGTGGCGGTTGTTCAGGTTCAGCCAGTAAAGGTCGCCCTCGAATTCGAGGTATTCGGGTTCGGCATTCTCGGTTTCGGGGATGGCAAAACCGCACTCCTTGAGCGCGCCGATCATGTCGCCCTCGGCCTGTTCCCAGCGCTTGGCGAGGAAGGTCACGCCGACGGATTGGCCGTTGCCGCGCTGGTTTTTGCGCAGGTGCGGTTTGATCGCCTCGAAGAAATTGGGCAGGTCGTCGTCGTAGTTATCCCACTCGTCGAGGTCCTCGCCGGCGTGGGCGTCGGGGTCGCTGTCGCGTTCGGTGTCGCGCAGTTTGCGGTGCGTCTCCTCGGTGGCAGCGCGTTCGGAGATGAGCGTCGAGGGCTGCTCGGCGGCATCGCTGGTCGCGGTGTTGCCCTGGAACTTGGCGGCGAACTCGGCGCGCAGTTTGTCGGCCTCGATTTTGGCGGCGGCTGCGGCGGCGCTTTCCAGGGTCCAGTCGCGCAAAGTGGTGCGGCGGGCGACCCCGTTGAAGGCCAAAGCGTTATTGGGCAAAGTCTGGTAGCTGATGATCTCCCACTCGTCCTTGCCGAGCTGGTTAAGATAGGACTCCAGGAGGGCGGAGGTCGCAAAGCCATGCGGGCCGCTGGTGATGTGCTTGTATTCCCAAAGTGACATAAAAATGGTGTGCGGGGTAGCGCGGGTAACGCATCCCAAATGGCCAACCCGTTGCCGAGACTATAATGTGCGCGGTTACTTGGTGACTGCCGCCAAAAACCATTCCAGCGCATACCACGACAACTGCCCTGAGGGCCCGCGCGGATTGAAGTCACAGGCGTGGGTTGCCCACGGCAGCGACACCAGCGCGTTGGGCACCCCGAGGGTGTCGAGCTTGCTGTGCAGCCGCGCGCTCAACTGGTACCACACCAACGAGTCCTGATGGCCGTGAACGAGCAGGGTGGGCACCGCGTTTTCCCGGTTTACGATGAGGTAACCCGAAGAGGTGCGATACGCCTCCGGTGCGCTCTCCGGCGGGCCGCCGAGGAATTGGCGCAGGATCTTGATCGCGTTGAGCCAGTCGTCTTCGCGCGAAATCCCCCATTCGAAGACCTGGTCGTTGGGCCCGTAAAAGGAGACCGCCCCGCGCACCGGCAGCTCCTTGTGCCCGTAGGCCAGGGCGGTGGCCAGTTGCCCGCCCGCCGAACGCCCCATCAGCACCAGCCGCGTGGGGTCAATCGCCAGCGATGAGGCGTGGGTGCGCAAGTGGTTAATCGCACAAACGATATCCTCGGCCTGGCCCGGCCACACCGTTCCCGGCGCCAGTCGATAACTCACCGCCGCCACCGCATAGCCGCAGTGCGCGAGGTGGTGATTCAACTCGGGTAACTGGTGCAGGTCGCCCGCCTCCCAGCTGCCGCCGTGGATCATCACTACGCACGGTGCCGGTCCTGTGCGCCCCTCGGCCCGATAAAAATCCAGCGCCAGCCCTCCGGCTATCGTGTAGGTTTCCACCACCACCGGCGGATAACGCGGCGCAATCAAGCGTCTGAGCGAAAACGGCCGGTGGTCCATCTCCACCGGCCCAAACGCGGCGGTCAGTTTTGCCGGCAAGCTGCGGCTAATCCATGCCGCCTGGGCCACCGGCCGCAGCAGGGCCAGCACGCCAATTCCGCTTAGCAGCAGGATACCGTTGCTCCACGGGCCGCCCTCCCACCACGCCACCGCGCCGGTCAACAGCGGCGCCACAGCGAGAAAATGACCAAATTCCCCCGTGATAACCGCGGTTTTCCACAACGCCAAGGTGGGCACTCGCCACCACGTGATCGAGGCGACGCCCGCCCAGACCATCGCCAAAATAAAGAGGAGCCCGTACCACACCTCACAACCTAAGCGCCCTCGGCGGCCCCCGCAAATGGAGCCGCAGGTTTTAGCCCCGCTTTGCGCCTTGGCGTTTAAAAATCCTTCTTCGACAAAAGGACCCGCTTAGCGCTTTTTGCCGCCGCTCTCCCCGCCTCGGCTGCCGCTGGGTTTGCCAGAGCCGCCATTGAGCAAGGTGCCGCCAATGACGCCGACCGCGAACATCGCAAAATAGACGATGGCCGCCGAGGAACGCACCGGCTTGGGGAACGCCAGGGAAAAGTGGAAATCAATGGTATGGGTGTTTTCGATACTCACGAAAACCACCAGAAAAAGAATGATCAAAAACCCGATGGTGCGAAGGATAGTTTGGAAGCTCATAGGAAAGGATGCCGCGACGGAAAATCGTCGCAGTCGGCTTCCTGAATCGCAGCCTGATACAATCGGAGCAAAACCAAAAAGTGGACCTAAAGGCCTCCACGATTTCCCCCTCCGCCGGAGGATCGACCTGCGTGGCGTCCGTGAGCGTAAAAGCGCCGGGCGCGGCCTCCACGCCTGCCGCCTAAGACGCCGCACTCAATGACGCTCTCGCGGCTGCGATGGGCACCGCATGACGCTTACGCTCAAGGAAATAGCTGACCTCCTGGTAGCCCGCCGCCGTCAGTAAATCCAGCGCCGCCACGTAACCGTCGGCCACACGGGTCGGAATGTGCGCGTCGGCCCCGAGCACCACCGGAATGCCGCGCTGGCACATGAGGACGAGTTGCGCGGGCGAGGGGTTCATTTCGGGCAAATTTTTTAGCACGCCGCTGGTGTTGAGCTCCATCGCCACGCCGGTGGCGGCAATGCGGTCGAGCGCGCGCTCCAGGTGCGGCCGTACCTTTGCGAAATCCCAGCGCGACGGGGCCTCGTTTTTAATCAAATCGGGGTGCGCCAGGGTGTCGAACAACCCGCTTTCGGCCGACAGGGCCAGGTGCTCGAAATAAAGTTCCTGATAGGCCGCCAGGTCGCCGCGATAATACCGGGCGCGGTAATCGCGCATCTGGTAATGCACCGAGCCGAGCACGTGGTGCAACGGAACGCGCGCGTGGAGTTTTTCCAGCCAGCCCTCGCCGCCCGGGAAAAAATCGCTCTCCAGCCCCAGCCGCACATCCACGCGCCCGGCGAACGCCTCGCGCGCCCGCCCCACCAGGTCGACATAGGTGTCGAATTGCTCGGGCGCCATGCGCACATCGGCGCCGAAATTGTCCGGCAGCGGGCAATGGCAGGTGAAAATGATGCCCTTGAGCCCCCGCAGCAGGGCCATCGCCGCGTACTCCTCGGGCTCGCCAAACGCGTGTTTGCACAGGGGCGTGTGGCAATGGGATTCATAGAGGAGCGGTTCCGTCATGGCTTCAGACTTGAACAGGGAATCCGACCCGCACAGCAAAAAGTCGCGCGCGTGCCAAATGGAGTGCCGTGCGCAGTCTCCGGCATAAAACCCCTGCACTCACGCGCAGGGCCACACGGGGCGGCGGCGCGACCGTTTTTTCCAGCCTTGTTTTGGTCTTCGCCCCTGTTTTTGGCCCGACGCGTTGTTATCCGCACCCACTTCCTTTAGAATAAGGCGCTTAATAAATTAAAGCTAACCCCCATTGGTGCCGTTATTCTTTTAACAGCCGCCTGTTCGCCCCCTTCACCTCATGACGCCCCCCGATTCTGCCGATTGCCACCCAGCCGACCGCCCCGGTGCTGGGACCACCAAGACTGGCGAGATCCCCCCGCCTCTTTATGCCACGGTCAACGACCATGGCCGACTGCGCGTGCTGCGTGTACCCATTTCCCACGCCAATGAGCGCTTCTTTGTGTTGGCCGCTCCCTACCCACTTCCCAACGGCACCAACAAACGCATCATCAGTCGCACCGACCCCATCATCCCGAACAGCCCGGTCAACGCCGTGCGCTATTACCTGGCGTTTTTACTCAGCCAAAAGGCCGACAACGAGGTGATGCTCCAGCTCTGGAGCACCCGCATTGCCGCCGCCGAAAAACTGCTCGCCGAAGTCGAGGCAGGGCATGACGTGTTAATCGAAAAAGAATAACCTTCAGCAGCACAAGCCCATGAGCCAAAGCCCTTTCGATCAACAGCTGCTGATGCTCACCCTGCTTAATCATGTGCAGGACGCCATTTATTTTAAAGACCGCGAAAGCCGTTTCCGC
>JBIIMH010000201.1:0-4560 GCA_044338095.1 Rariglobus sp.
GCCGATGCCCGCCCAATCATCTCATCGAGCCACTCGTCGGTGTGCGTGACGCTAAACTTGGCCACGGCCCCGAGCTCGTCAAAGCCACCCAGCAGCTTCGCCTGCTCCTCCGCGCACAGCTTGTCCAAGTCGCGGCGGCTGCGTATCCCGGTCACGTTGGCCACCAGGTTGATTGCCAGCTCCACATCCGTCACCTCAAGGGCCGTTAACAACGTTGGAAAACCCTTTTGTGCGGCAAACAAAGCCTGCATGCGCGCCAGGGTGCTCTTGCCCACGCTCGGGCGGGCTGCCACCACCACCAGCTCTCCCGGCTCCATCGGCTGAAACTCAAAGTTTAAATTAAACCAAGCCCACGGCAATGACCACGCCGTCTTCGTGCGCTCGCTCTCCGGCTTCAGCCGCTCGATCATGTGCGCCTTCCCCTCGGCTACCACTTGGGCCCACGTTCTCGCCTCGACCCTCGACTGCACGGCCTCCGCGATCCGCTCCATGGCCTGCCCAAGATGCGCGGCGACACCCTCGCCCGTGTAGTTGTGCGCTTGTTCAATCAAGGCTGCTGACGCCTCGATTGCCCGGCGCAGCTGGTATAAATCCCGCACCGTTTCTGCAAAATAGTTCAGCTGCATCGTCGTCGGCACGCTCGCAGAAATCTGCGCAAGCGTTGCGTATCCGCCGATTGTCACGAACTGCTCGCGCCGCTTCAACTCCTCGGCAATCACGCTTATCTCGACCGGCTTCCCATCCGCATACAATCCCTGCATCACTTCAAAAATCACCCGGTTTGCCGGGGTGTAAAAGGCCTGGGCAACCACCCCATGGGTGACGCAGCAGCTCATTGCCTCCTGCCCGTCGATAAACCCACAAGCCAGCACGTTGCACTCGGCCTCCGGACTGTGGGGAAGTTCTCTTAAAGTTTTGCTCATGATTAAAGTGCTATGGTTCCAGCGTTTACGGGTTCGGGCTGGCTGGCGGTCGGTGTCGCCCTTGGTCGGTTTTTGAGTGGTGCCCGGAGTCCGAGCCGGATTGCCGATTTCATGCAGTCGATGGCCGTCTGCACGTCGTTGTGACTGGCCATCTGTCGCAGCTGGCTATCGACGGTAAAGTTGCTGGGCATCCGTTGGTTATTGCTGGCGAGGTAGGGCAGCCACTCGCCCTCGAACGCGGCGATAAACTGCGGATTTGCGAGCGGCGGCGGGTAGTGAATTCGCGGGCTTGGCTCGGCGGCTTGGCTTGGCGCAGCCTCGTCCACCCCCTCCCTGCTTTTTCCGTTTTGGGGTATGGGGGGATTGTATATAATCTTCTCTTCTCTCCTCTGGTCGGGACATTCGTCCCCGTTTTGTCCGGACATTTGTCCGGACATTTTTCCGCCTGCCTGTCCGGACACTTGGCGGTCTGCTTGTCCGCATGCTCTTAGTTTTCCCTGTCTGGACATGCGCTTTGATTCGGCCTCGCCTGCGCGAGCCTTAGCTGAGTCGCCGTTGTGCCGGTCCCACTTTGGAAACCGCACACCCAACGGATCATGACCCAGCCAGCCGACGTCTTCCATGGCCTCGGCAAACCCCTTCTTTCCTGCCTTACGGTCAACTTGCGCGGGTGTCGCGTGCAGCACAAAGCCGTCAACCGTGAGGTTATCAGCCCATGCCCATACGGCCACAAGGCAGCCGACCACGTGCGCTTCTGTCATACGCAGCCGGGCTGCGATCGCGCTCACGGCTGGGTCGTCAATGAGGGTTGTCTGTATTTTTATCCAGCTCATGGCGTCAGTGTTTCTTCCAGAAAAACCCCTGAATCACTTCCGCGAGTTCTTCGGATTTGAATCGGCCCATCTCGCCAAATCGGCGATCGCGTATCAGCACCCGTGTGCAATCCGTTGGATCCGCCCATATTTCCACGTAAGCGATGATCAGTTTATCCGATTGAGGGTTTGTTTTTGGTGGTGCGTAACTCATAAAAAATCAAAGGCCAGCAGGCTGCTTTGGTGGTGCACCTTGCGCTCGGGGGTGGCCGTTTGCGCAGGTGTTTTCGAAAAGGAGGAAACGCCACCCCCGTCTTGCTTGGCTATTATCCCTGCCTGGGTACGACGGTCACCGGCGTCCTTGGCGCCGGTCGAGCGTGCGGGGGTGGCGTAAGTGGAAGGCTGGCCGATCACGGCCGCCCCGTAGGCCTCGAAAACCTCGCGGGCCTGCGCCGGTGTGTGCGCATGCCAGCAGGAGTCCTTGGTCCCCACGAAGCGGTGTTCGGCCAGCCACTTGAGCGCGCCCTCGATCTGGTCGAGTGCGCGCTGCTTCGGGTTCAAATGCGCGGCCACCTGCGGCACGTACAGAGCGCCGGTCGTCAGGAGCGTGTCGTAGATTGCCAGCCGTAGGCCGGTCAGGCCAGTCAGGCAATCCGTCCAGTCAGGTGTGCGGGTGGTCGCGGCGGTTTTCATGACAATCTTAGCGGGCGCGGGTTTCGGGGGTGATCGAGCCGAGCAGCACCTGGCAATCGAGCCCGGCGGCGATCTGCTTGAGGATGTCCTCGAACGCGTTTTTGATGATCAGGTGCGGGCGCTCTACCTGGTAGGTGAAGCTCGCCTTGCCACCGGCCGCCCGGTAGCGCAGGCGCGCTTTGACCAGGTACTTGGGCGAGGCGACAAACGGCGCGAGGGCCAGTGCGAATTTGTCCGGCACCAGCAGCGTGCCGTCGGTCCCGTGGTGCCCCTGCACGCTCTCCTGGTAGGTGAGCTGCGTCTGGCCATTCTGCAGCCGCACCGCGTTGGAGAAGTTCACCCCGGTCTTCACCTGCAAAGTGAGCGCCGTGCTCATCAGGTCGAGCTGGGTGGGCCACGTTGCGCCGTCGTCGGTCTCGGGCACCGTGATGTCGGCGGCGTTGTCCTCGATGAATTCGGCAAACTCCACCTGGTCAAATTTGACCGTGTTCTTCGACAGCCATTTTGCCCACTCCGGGGTGGCGGTCAGGTTCAGCACGGCGGTGTGCTCGCACCAGCTCGGCGCGCCGGGGATCACCGTGTGATCGTCGCTTTGTGCGGCGACGTTCACAAACCTGGGCGCGCTGTAATCGATCAGCGCAATAAAGCTGCCGGTGGTCTGGTCAAAGTTGCCGGTGATCACCGTGCCCTCGGTGCGGTGGTCCTCGACGTAGCGCACAAAGCTCGGCACGTCGTAAAAAATCGACTTCGCCCGCTTGCGGGTGGGCCGGGCGCATAGGTGCTCCAGCGTCGTGATCGACTTGTCCGGCCAGATGACCGAGGGCACCTCCGTGCCGTTGATGTTGGCGTGCCGCAGCACGGTCTGGCGCGTGAGCGCGGCGATTGCCTCCACGGCGCAGGCGTTCGGGAGTGTTTTAACGTGTTGTTCGATCATGGTCTTGGTCTCGGATGGTGTCATGCTCATGTGGGTGGATGGATTGGTGGGGGATTGGCCCAAAAAATTAGCCGTTCGCCTGGCGCAGTTTGGCGGCGGCGACGCCCGGTGCGCTCTCGTCGCTGATCACGCGCAAGGGCAGCAGCGTCTGGTTCGGGTCGTTTTTTAAAAGCTCGCCATTGTCGCCCGCGAAGAAGAACGAAACGCCGACCTCGGCCTTCGGTGTCTTCACCTCGAGGGTGTCGTGCATGGCGATGCCCGCCTTGGCGTTGCGCTTGATTTTGATCTTGTAGGTCAAGGTTCCGGTGCCGCCCTGGGCGACGACCGCTTGCACCAGCTCGGAGAGCTCGTGGTCGAGTTCGGCGAGGCTCACGCCCCCCGACTTATGTTGCAGCATCTGCAGGAAGTTGCCGCTGGTGGCCTCCCTGCTCTGCGTGGTGTTGGTACTCATGGCTAGTGGATGGGTTGGGTTCGGTGGCGTTGGTTTTTAAAAATAAAAAATCAGCCACTCAGAGGGCCTCCGGCGCGGCCGGAGCGATCGCGGCAACTGCGGGCGCAGTCGTGGTGCGACGCGGGCGGGTTCCCGCGCTGCTGCCTTCCGCAACTAGCCTTGCGGTGGGCGGGAGCGCCGCACCGGAGGCCGTCTGAGTGTCCAATAAAAAAGGTTTGTCTGTAGAAACCATGCTCCCCTTCGCCTGCCATTCGCCGCACCACTCGACTGCTCGCACCTTCGGGAACGCGTAGTTCGTCACCGGAGGCCGCGCGCGGCATTCGCCGACGGGTTCGGTCCGCATCGAGCCCGTGGTCGGGTTGTAGTGCTGGCAATTTTGGCAAGCGTTGGGCATGGCTGGTCGGGTCTTGGGTTAGGTGGTGGGTGCTAAAAAGTCGGAAAGGCTGGCGCCGGGAATGAACACCAACGCCTCGCACATCCCGGCGGGGCCACGGGTACGGGTGTTAATCACGACGCCCTGTGGCAGCACCATCGCGCGGGTGGTGTTCCCGGTGGCCGTGTTCGGGTCGCGTATGCTGTTGAGCGATACCCACAGCTTCGGGTTGTCGTTGGTCACCGCCCGGCGTGGCGTCGGTGCGGGCTTGGTGGCGCGGGCGAAGCTCTCATCCTGCGAAACCTCGCGGGCGGGCTGGCCCCGGTTGATCGGCTGCCCATTGCGATGCGTCGCGTCGGGGTGATTAAAGGCCG
>JBIIMH010000202.1:0-4519 GCA_044338095.1 Rariglobus sp.
CCAGATCCCCACCAAGATCCTCAGTTTCGACGAGCTGGCGCTGCCCGCCTCACTCAAAAAAATGTGCGCCCTGCGCGAGGGCCTGGTGCTCGTCACCGGCCCGACCGGTAGCGGTAAATCCACTACCTTGGCCGCGCTCATCGACCACATCAACAGCACCTCCCGGCGCAACATCATCACCGTCGAGGACCCCATCGAGTTCGTCCACCCGAACAAGGAGTCCATCGTCATCCACCGCGAGGTCGGCGACCACACCGAGAGTTTTGCCGACGCCCTCAAAGGCGCCATGCGCGCCGACCCCGACGTCATCCTCGTCGGCGAGCTGCGCCAGACTGAGGTCATGCGCCTGGCCCTGGGCTGCGCCTCGATGGGCATGCTGGTGTTCGCGACCCTGCACACCAACAACGCGCCCAAGACGATCGACCGCATCATCGACGCTTTCCCGGCCGACGAGCAGAACCAGATCCGCGTGCTGCTGGCGGGGTGTTTGCGCGGCATTGTCTCGCAGTTGTTGTGCAAAAAGATCACCGGCGGCCGCGTCGCCGCGCACGAAATCCTGCTGCCCCACGACGCGCTCGGCGGCACCATTCGCAGCGGCAACATCGCGGCGATTCGCAACATCATCGAAGGCGCACGCGCCGAAGGCATGGTCTCGATGGACAACTCGCTGCGTGAGCTCGTCGAGTCCGGCAAAATCAGTGCCCGCGAAGCCTACATGAAGGCGACCGACAAAACCCTGTTCGATAAACTGCTCGCCGCCGAGTCCGCCACCTAATGCCAGTGATCGGGCCAGCGGCGCGACTGCTGCGGGGGACTTAAATCGCCCGCAGCAGAGGTTTTGACGTCGCGGCGAACACCCGCAACGTGGCGGCATGCGCACCTTTTTACGCAGTCTAGTGGTTACGCTTTTGCTGTCTGCCGGCACCTGGGCGGCCGAGGTGTTGCAACCGGGCGACACGCTCCCGGTCTTCAGCCTCAAAGACCAGCACGGGCAACCCTTCACCTTTACCCCTGGACCGCGCGTGGTGGTGGCGGCTTTTTCGATGACTGCGGGCCAGCAAGCCAACGCCTTTTTTGCCCGCCAACCGGCGGACTTTTTGGCCCAAAAGCAGGCCCTGTTTATCGCCAACATCCACGGCATGCCCGCGATTGGCCGCTACTTCGCCCTCCCCAAGATGAAAAAATACCCGCACCGCATTCTGCTCGGTGACGACGCGCACCTGTTCGACCGATACCCCCAGCACGCGGGAAAACTCACCGTGTTGCACCTGGACCCTCTCGGCAAAATCACCGCCATCGCCTTCGTTGATGCCGAGAAAAGCCTACCTGCAATTTTCATCCCCAGCCCATGAGTGTCGCAGCCAAACAAACCCAACTCATCGAAGACCTCGGCCTGATCGAGGACTCACAGGAACGCCTTGCCGCTATCGTTGACCGCGCCCGCCGCCGACCGGTTTTCCCCGATACGGACAAGACCGACGCCCACCGCGTGACCGGCTGCATTTCCGCAGTCTGGGTCGCCGGCGAGCTGCGCGAGGGCGTGCTGCACTTCCAGTTCGAGGCCGACTCCCCGCTGGTCAAAGGCCTGGTCGCGCTTCTGGTGGACCTCTACGACGGCGGCACGCCCGCCGACATCGCCGCGACCGAGCCCACGCTGCTCGACGAGCTTGGCATCAGCCGCGACCTCACACCGACCCGCCGCAACGGACTGGCGGCAGTGCGCACGCACATCGCCACCATCGCCCGCGCAGCGGCTGTAAAGTTAACGCAGTCCCCCCCCGCCTGCTCCGACGTTTAAAAAAGTAGCGTAGACGTCCAGTCTGCTTGAGTATACCGGCTTTCCGGATCTGAGCAGACTGGAAGTCTGCGCTACATTAAACCGCCCCCCATGCTCCACGACGCGCACAACCACCTGCAGGACGAAGGGCTCGCCGTGCACCTGGAGCGCATAGCCGCTTGCGCGCGCGAACTCGGTATTGCCGACATGGTGGTGAACGGCACCTGCGAAACCGACTGGCCCCTCGTCCACGCCCTCGCCCAACGCTATGCCTTTGTTCGCCCCAGTTATGGCCTGCACCCCTGGGACGCGGGCAACCGCTCTCCCGCCTGGCTCGAAACCCTGCGCACCCGCCTCGCCGCCGAGCCTCGAGCAGCCATCGGTGAAATCGGTCTCGACCGCTGGATCCTCGATTCGGCCCGCCCCGACGACGCGCGCCTGGCGGGTCTGCGCCGCGCCCCGCTAGCCGAGCAGGCGGAGGTTTTTTTGGCGCAACTGGCGCTGGCCACGGCCGAAAACCGACCGGTGACGATTCACTGCCTGCAAGCCTACGGGCAACTCGACGAACTGCTTCACGCGCACCCCGTCCCCGCGCGCGGCTTTCTGCTCCACGCCTACGCCGGCCCCGCCGCGCTCATCCCCCGCTTTGCCGCCCTCGGCGCCTATTTTTCCTTCAACGGCTACTTCCTCAAGGACGCCCCGGAACCGAGCCCAAAGCCTACCCCATTGTGTTATACTCCGTCAAAAACACCACGGCTGGAACTCTTTAAGCGAGTTCCGCTAGACCGGCTTTTGGTGGAGACCGATGCGCCGGCCATGCCGCTGCCTGTTGCCTGGCGCACCCATAAACTCCCGCCCGCAGCAGACGGCTCGCCCCTCACCCCCCCCGGCAACCTCGAAGCCTCCTACACCGCTTTGGCCGCCTTACGCGGGCTTCCGCTGGCCGAACTCACGGCGCACGTCACCGCCAACTTCACCCACTTGTTCGGACCGTAACCCCGCTCACTGAGAAGCACCATAAACCTTTCCCGCCATGCGCTTCACTCCCCCTTTACGCCTCACGTCGACGGCCCTGCGAGGGCTGCTGTTAACCGTCCTGCTCGCCAGTGCGGTCCCTTTACCCGCCAGTGAAGCTCCACCCGCCGCCGCCCTGCGCGCCAGCGGAGATGTTAAGGAAACCACGCTTCCGCGACGAGGCAGCGGGCTTTTGCGCTGGAAATGGCTGGTGCGGCTCTATCACGCCTCCTTGTACCTGGCGCCCACGGCCGCCGACGCTGTGGCTGCTGCCCCCAAACGCTTGCGCATGGATTACCTGCGTGGGTTCAGCCGGGCCGAAATGGTTCAGGCCACTGAACAGACCATCGGGCGTAACATCGATGCGGCCACGCTTTTGAGCCTGCAGCCCTCGCTAGCCAAGTGGAACGCCCTCTACCCCGCCATCAAAGCGGGCGATTCACTCGAATTCGACCACCTCGCCGAGGGAACGCTGGTTATGCGCCATAACGGGACCGAACTTGGGTCAATCGTCGATGAGGTCTTCGCCCAGGCCCTCTTCGCTATCTGGATAGGTGCCAACCCCGTTGACCGGGATCTGCGCGAAAAACTCATTTCAACCCCAAAGCAGCGTTAGGGCATTTAAAACCAGCCCCCCAATCTTCCGCTGATTCGGTCGCCTGATTCGGTCTTGCTGGCGAATAATTTAACCAACGAGCAATGCTCGCTCCACCAACCTGCCTTGACCGCCCTTCCCGCCCTCCCATGAACATTCTCATCACCGCCGGCGCCACCCGTGAACCCATCGACGCGGTGCGCTTTTTGTCCAACGTCAGCACCGGTCGCACCGGGGCCCTGTTGGCCGACGCCCTTGCCGCCCAGGGCCACTGGGTAACCTTACTCCACGGTGCAGCCGCCCAGCGCCCGGCCCGAGTGAGCGAAACGGAAACGTTCACCTCCACCGCCGACCTTCAAGCCGCCCTGCGCCGCCGTCTCGGCACCGGGGCCTACGACGCGGTCATCCACTGCGCCGCCGTCTCCGACTACAAACCCGACACCAGCCACGCGGGTAAAATGTCCTCCTACGCCGCCGAACTCACCCTCCGTCTGGTGCCTACGCCCAAACTGCTGCCTGATTTAAAAGCCTACGCCGCGCCCCACCCGCTCAAAGTCATTGGGTTCAAACTCACCGCTGGTGCCGATGCGCCTAGCCGCGCCGCCGCCGTGGCCAAACTATTTGCCGCCGGCACTGTCGACGCGGTGATTCACAACGACATGGACGACCTGGCCACCGGCGACGCCCGTCCCTTCGCCGCCTGGCTGGCCGGCCAGCCGATCCCCGAATCGTGCGCCGGAATCGAAGGGCTGATCCGCTGGTTGACGTCGTTTTTGTCCTGAACACAGGAAAAGGCACCGATGACGCGGGCGAAAGACACGACAGAAACTGATCGCGGACGAATCCCCGAGGCGCACAAGCGTGCCGCCGCCAACAGCGACCTTGTCGGATGCGGTCAAAGTGGTGGGCCCACTGGGATTTGAACCCAGAACCAAGGGATTATGAGTCCCCTGCTCTAACCATTGAGCTATAGGCCCGCAGTTGTCATGTTGACGCCATCCTGTTCGTGAGGTGGCACAACCGCATCACTTCTCAACTCAACCTACTCCTCGGCTCGGAGTCACCCGCTTTTTTCAAAAAAAAGCCCACCCCCGTCCTGCACTTCAGCAACTTTTTTGCCCCCCCAGTCGACC
>JBIIMH010000203.1:0-4515 GCA_044338095.1 Rariglobus sp.
TAACTTAACCGCATCCGCATCCAAGGCATCGCGGGCGGCCCCCTTTTCGAGGACGACGCCCTTGGGCCGCAAGATAGCAATCCACATCACGGTCTCGCGCCCTTGGAGCAGTTGCGCGGCTTTCTCCAAGTCCTTGGTGTAGCCCCTTTCCTTCCCAAGCTCGGTATGGAAGTAGAGGGAATAGATCTTCAGTCCGCGCGCATCCATCGACTTTTGCAACGAGGCAAGCGCTTCGAGGGTGGAGAAGTTATAGCCAATACCATCGTAGCCGAGCGTCTTGAGTGTTTCCGCCTGGCGGTCGGGGGTCCATCCGGGTTTTCCGCGTCCAACACCGTTGTCGAAGGCGAAAAACTCCGGCGCGGCCACGGCGGCGGAGACGCCGAGTAACACGGCTGAAAGGGTGGAGAAAAGCGTTTTAATCATGGTTGGGGTGCTGGAGTACATCAATTAAAGCGTCCAGGAGCCGCGCATCGGCGGGCGTTTGGTGAGCTTGTTGGCGGCGGCGTTGCCGACGAATTCCTCCTTGACAGGATCCCAACCCAGCTTGCCACCGCCGAGCTGGATGGCGATTTGGGCGATATGGCAGAGCGAGGTGGTGCGCTGGCCCACCTCAGCGTCGGCCAAGGTCTGGCCACGGGTCTTGATCGCATCAATGAAGTCGACTTTCTCGTGCTTGAGCGGGAAGCGGATGCCATCGGACGGGATGACCGCGTTGAGAATTTCCGGCGAACTGGCCTCGATCTTGGAATTATCGCCCGTGTAGTTAACCTGAACCCAGCCCTTTTCGCCCTCGAAACGAACATGCGGCTGGCCCATCTGATAAAACATCTGGAGGCCGTCGGCAAAACGGTAGCGAATGTCGAATGTCGCCAGCACGTTCCAGACCTTGTCATTGTTGTATTTGCCCGTTGCCTCGACCTCAACCGGACCGGAGCGCTCAGTACCCGCCCCCCACTGGGCAATGTCGTTGAGGTGCGTGCCCCAGTTGGCGATCATGCCGTCACAATAATCGAGGTTGCGCATCCAGCCCGGACGGCTCCTCAGGTCATTGGGGGCGTGGACTCGCTTCTGCATATACGGCACGAGCGGTGCCGGCCCGAGCCACATCTCATAATCCAGACCAGCCGGCACCGGTGCCTCGACCGCCGCCTCTTTCGGAAACTGTTCAGTGGGGGAACCCGTGCGAATTGTGAGCAACTTGCCAATCACGCCGTTGCGCACCAGTTCGGCGGCGCGGTGCATCCCGGGAATAGACCGGAACTCGCTATCGACGCGGAAGACCCGCTTGTACTTGGCCACTTCGTCGGCGATGATGCGTCCCTCGTCGACGTAGCGCGAAACCGGCTTTTCCAGCGACACGTCTTTGCCGGCCCGCACAGCCGCGAGCGCCATTGGCGCATGCCAGTGGTCGGGCGTGGAAATGAACACGGCGTCGATGTCTTTGTCCGCGATAAGATCCCGCCAGTCTGCATAAGCCTTGCAACCTTGCCAGGTAGCGACACCGCGTTGCTTGGCGTAGTGTTGGTTGACGACCTTAAGGCCGTTCGCCATCCGCCAGGCGTCCACATCGCACACCGCCACGACCTGACAGTCGGCCGATTTCAGGAAGGGGCCAATGTTTGGGCCCATCATCTGGCGGCCCATGCCGATCAAGCCGATATTGATCTTCCGGCTGGGCGCGTCCGCTCCGATCAAGCGGCTCGGCAGAATTAGAGGACCGGCAGCAAGCGCGGCGGCGAAGATGCCGGCGCTTTTAACGAAGGTGCGGCGGGACAAGTCTGGGATAACGGGATGGCTCATTTTCTGATAGGGTTTGAGGTGGGCTGATCCCGCGTAGTTGGGTTCGAGCGCGGGCGACAAAAAATGTCACTTACACCTTGCCCGCTGTGCCCTGATCCATACGAGAAAAATCCCTTAGCATTTCGCGGGGACTGTTGCGTGTGCTACTTTTTTCATCCGTGAAAAAGCCTGCCCGAAATACCGCTTGTAGGCGCGGCTGAAGTCATTCGGGTGACTGTAGCCCAGTTCAATGGCGACTTCTTTCGCGGTGACCTGCGGAGTCGTCAGGCGCTTATGCGCATGCTCCATGCGTATTTCCAAGGCCATGGCCAACGGGCTCTTGCCACAGTGTTTTTGAAAAAGATTCCGCAAGGTGGACGCGGAAACCTGAAGGTAATCGCTCAAGCCTTTAACCGGCTTCACTAACGCCGGGTTTTGATATAAATAATTCATTGCCAAACTTATAAGATACTCGGAATTCACCTTTTCCGTCTGGTTCAACGATTCCGCCAAGCAGAGGTCGAGATCGAGGTGGGTCCGGCGCAAAGCCACCCCGGCCGTTTCGCCCACTCGTGCGACGTCGCGCTGGCATTGCCGGTTGATGGAAGTCAAACGACGGAGCGACGCATCGCCCACCCTAAGCCGAGTATAAGCCCCCGGCTCGGGCGCCAGAGGTGAATACGCGGGCGGCGTACGCCACAGCCAACACAAGGGACGACACGCCACTCCGGGCAGATCACGCCAGCCGTAAGCGCAGTCCGGATGAAAAATGACTACATCGCCCCGGCTCAAACTCAATTCCCCGTTGCAAAGCTCCAAGGTCGGTGTGCCCCCGGAAACCACAATATAAACCCAGCCTTCGTGGCGGGCCACGGCAATCGGATGATTGCCCATCCACCGAGCGCCCCAGGAGAGGTAAATCAAATCCAGTTGATCGTTCTCCTTCATTTGCCAACGCGGGCGGCCAGGCGGCGGCAAAATCGTTTGTCTGGGAATGTGTGCTGCTTCCATCTTCAAAAAATACCCTCGCAAGAGTGAACTTCAAGCGGTTTGGCAAACGTCGAGCCGAACTCGCTATGACTTACGCATCGACGCTTCATGGATTTGCTAAACCATGAAGCCGGATCTGCCCTTTGCGGTCTTAACGAACTTTACGTTAAAATTCTGGTTCAGTATCCGACACTTTAAAATCCAAGGCCGTTTGGCCGCGAAAGAACGGAGCGCAAAAGAGCAAACCCTGCAGTTCCATGCGTTCTCCGCGATCTTTCACGGCTAAAAGGCCCGAATAATGGCTTTGATTATAATGGGGCTCAGGATCCGGCACTTTAAATGTTTCAGCCTGCTAGCCCCTTCCAAAACAATACCGAATCAATGGCTTGGGAATCGATTGACAAGGCCCCGCTTCGTCGCCGTTTAAAGAGGACGTACACGCGTTTGCAATCCCGACTCCGCCGCCACCCTTTTTTGCCATGCCCAAAGTTAAATTGCAGGACATTGCCCGGATTTGCAGCGTCGATATCTCGACGGTTTCGCGCGCTATGCGGGGCGACCCGAAGGTCAAGGAGGTGACGCGCCAGGAAATCGCGGAAACGGCCCGCCGACTCGGCTATCGCCCCAACCTGCTCGCTCGCAACCTCGCCGGCGGAAAGACGCGCACCATCTGGCTCATCCTTCCCTCGATCGATGCCAGCATCGACCACCGCTTGGTCCGCCACGCCAGCCACGCCGTCATCCGGCACGGCTATACCCTTTTCGCCGCCCTCCACGACTGCGACAACTTCGGCAACCAGGCAGAAAACGACCTTGCCAACTATGAGCGCGTGCTCGACATGGCCAGCCAGGGCACCACCGACGGAGTGCTGATCGTGCCCAGGCGCGGGGCCGATGATGTCGCACTGCTCCAGGGACTGTTCCGCCAAAACTTCCCAATGGTGTTTTTGGACAACTACGTTGAAAGCCTCTCCGCCCCGTTCGTGACCACCGACAACCAGGCTGCGGGACAGGCGCTTGTCACCCGTTGCCTCGAAGCCGGGGCGACCGGCGCGATCCTGTTGTTCGACGAACCCAACCCGATCGCCCGCGCCCGCCAGGCCGGCGCCCGCGCCGCGCTTACCCAGCAGCGCATCCGCTACATAACCCAAGCCCAATGGGACGAAAATCCCGACTTGGCCGCCCACGGTTTGGGCCCTTGCGTCGCCGTGGTCGGCTCCAGCCAGACCGGCTCCATTGCCCCGCTCCTCGCCCGGCACCCCGCCGCGCTCGCCCACCACGACTTGATATTCGGGGTTTTCGACCAATGGACCGGGGAGCCCACGCCCGCCCAAAAGGTATTTGTCGCGATTCAAGATTGCGAAACCCTCGCCAACCAGGCCATCGAACGCCTGGTGGCGCTCATTGAAAACCAGCCCTGCGCCGAAGCCCGCATCACCCAAGTTCCCCTGCTGGGAATAGACCTGCAGACGCCGACTTTCGCCTCCCCTTAAAGAGGGCGAGCCCGGCATCAGCGCCTCGCGCCCACCAGCAAGCAAACGCTTGTAGCCCGAGCCTGACCGGGCGAGCAACCAAGCGACCTGCGCAAAGCGACTGGCCCCGGTCACCACTGAAGAGAAGCGCCGCGAAAGTGTGCCCAACGGAATGCCGTTGAGCGAAATCGGTGCCGGGAACGGCAGGGCCTGCGCCACGCGGCCCCCGAAGCCAATTTACCGTAAAAAAAGGATTAAACTGCACGCCCCCCAG
>JBIIMH010000204.1:0-4509 GCA_044338095.1 Rariglobus sp.
CCTACTGGGCAACCACCTGCCGATGGGAACGTGGTGGGGGGGGCTCGTCTGCCTCCTGGCGGCGATGGCCGTATGTGCCCTGGTGGGCGTTGTCATCGAGCGTGTCGCTTATCGCCCCCTGCGCGCCGCCCCCCGGCTCAACGTCCTGATCACCGCCATCGGCGTGTCACTTTTTATCCAATACCTGTTTCAAAACGAACTCGTTTTCGGCGCCGCCCCCCGCCCCTTCCCGCCCGTGTTCCCCTCCTTGCTCTGGCAGTGGCGTGGGCTTTCCATCTCGAGCAACCAGTTAATTGTCATCGGCGTGGCCCTTGTGCTGGTGGTGGCGCTGGAGCTCATTATCTACCGCACCCGGATAGGCACCGCCATGCGTGCCGTCTCGCTCAATCCACGCGCCGCCCAGCTCGTCGGCATCAACCCTGACGTCGTGGTCGCCTTCACCTTTGCGCTCGGCTCGGCCTTGGCCGGAGCAGGCGGGGTGCTCTACGCGCTCAATTACCAATCGGTCGAGCCGCTCATGGGTGTGATGCCCGGCCTGAAGGCCTTCGTCGCCGCGGTGCTGGGCGGCATCGGCAGCATCCCCGGCGCTGCACTTGGCGGACTGCTGATTGGCGGCATCGAGACGTTCATCGGCGGCAGCCAGTTCTCCACCTACAAGGACGCCATCGCCTTCGCGTTGCTCATCCTGATTTTACTCTTTCGCCCGACCGGCCTGCTGGGCCGCCGCATCCCCGAAAAAGTATGACCCCGCGCCGCTCCGGCCCGCCGTGGCCCCACCTGTTTCTCGGAGGCGCACTGCTCGCCGCCTTCCTGCTCACGCGCTGGGTGACCGATCCCTACGCCAACGACGTGCTCACGACCATTGGCATCAACGTCATCCTCGCCGTCTCGCTCAACCTGGTTAACGGCTACACCGGCCAATTTTCGCTCGGCCACGCGGGCTTCATGTCCGTCGGCGCGTACCTGTCGGCGGCGATCACGCTGTTGCTCGGCCCAAGCATCCTCGGCGAAGACGGCGGCGCTACCTGGGCGCAAAACGCGCTTTTCTGCGGCGGCCTGCTGGTCGGTGGCCTCAGCGCGGCCGCCGTCGGGTTGCTCGTGGGCATCCCCTCGCTGCGGCTGCGTGGCGACTACCTGGCGATTGTCACCCTCGGCTTCGGCGAAATCATCCGGGTGATTTTCCAAAACATCGAGCCCCTCGGCGGCGCGCTCGGCCTTAACGGTATTCCTTTTTACACAACGGTCGGCTGGACCTTCGCCATCGCCGCGCTGACCGTTTTTGTCGTCGGGTGCCTGATCAACTCGACCTACGGGCGCGGCTTTATCGCCACGCACGACGACGAAATCGCCGCCGAAGCCATGGGCCTGAACACCACCCGCTACAAGGTGGTGGCTTTTGTCGTGGGCGCTTTTTTCGCCGGTCTTGCTGGAGGACTCTACGGCCACTTCAAAATGAGCATCACCGCCGCCGGCTTCGATTTCACCCGGAGCATTGAAATCGTGGTCATGGTTATCCTCGGCGGCATGGGCAACACCTTGGGCGTTATCCTCGCGGCCATCCTTCTCACGCTCCTGCCCGAAGTGCTGCGCCCCATAGCCGAGTTCCGCATGATTCTCTACGCGCTGCTGTTGATCGTGCTGATGCTCCTGCGTCCCCAGGGCCTGTTCAACTTCCGCCGCCGCCCCTGCTGATGCCCCCGCTCCTTCACCTCAACCAAGCCACGCTGCGCTTCGGCGGTCTCACCGCCGTCAACGCCGTCGATCTGAGCCTGCCCGTCGGCCAGCTTCACGGCATCATCGGCCCCAATGGCGCAGGAAAAACCACTCTGTTTAACCTCATCACAGGTGTTTACGCGCCGTCCTCGGGCAACTTGAGTTTCGACGGCAAAAGTCTCGCCGGCCTGAGACCCGACCAGATCACCGCCTTGGGGATCGCGCGCACGTTTCAAAACATCCGGCTCTTCCCGCAACTGAGCGTCTTCGACAACGTGCGCGTCGCCTGCAACCTGCACCGCGCCACGTCTCCGCTGCACACGCTCATTCGCGGAGCGGCGTTTCGCGCTGACGAAGCCGCAACTGCCGCCCGTGTTGATGAACTGCTCGCGCTCTTCAACCTGGAGCGCTTCCGCGACAAACCCGCCACTTCCCTTCCCTACGGCGAACAACGCCGGCTGGAGATCGTTCGCGCTCTGGCCACCCGCCCCCGGCTGCTGCTGCTCGACGAACCCGCCGCAGGCATGAACCCATCGGAAAAGGTGGAAATGGTCCGGCTCATTAAAGAAGTCCACCGCCGCTTCGAGCTCACCATTTTACTGGTTGAACACTCCATGCGGGTCGTGATGACGCTGTGCGAGCGGATCACCGTGCTGGATTACGGGGTGAAAATCGCCGAAGGCGCACCGGGAGAAATCCAAAAAGACCGCAAGGTGATCGAGGCCTATCTGGGCGAAGACCACACCAATAACTCGGCCCATCACTAATAGGCGGCAACCTTTGAGTTGTCGGATCGAATTGAGGTTGGGTGGTGGAGTTTTTGCTGTCGGCTTTATCCGTGTTTATGAGTGCGCATCAGTGGTTACAAAACTCCGCCTCCGGATCGACGAACCCGATCAAAATCCACCATTGTTCAGCACTGATATTCACTGATGTAGGCGTGGCGACCCTCGGCAATTTACCCCTGTTCTTTGCGATCCTTGTGATCTTTTGCGGCTAAACTGCCTTGGCTTAATCTGACGCTCTATATGTTACCCGACACGAAGCCGCCGCGTTCGCCCCAAATGCGCGCCGCCCCCGCGTAATTTTCCCGCGCCGATATTGCATCGTCCGCGCTGAGCGCTTGTCCTGTTCGATCCTCCATGTCGGCTTCTTCGAATCCCCCGCAGCCCCCCGCCAACGACGACACCTTTGTCGCCGATCAAGCCCTGCTCGGCCGCCTGCACGAAGAGCTCGCCGCCCGCCGCGAGGAACGCATCACCCTTCAGGCCCGCCACCGCGACCGCCTCGAGGATGCCCTCGACCACCTCGATTCACTCCGTAAAAACACCCGCGATCGTCAGTCGGAAATCGCTGCCATCGGTCAACCCGCCGAGGCCTCCGCAGACGACGAAAGCGATGACGTTGCCCTCGCCAAAGCACAGGCCGAACTTGCCGACGCCGCCCGCCTTGCCGCAGCCGCCCCCTTTGCCCCCGAGGATCTCGCCGCCTACCGCCTGCCCTCCATCAATTTACTCCTCTCCGCCTCCGCAACCGAACACGAGCTGGTCCCGCCCGAGGAGGTCGCCGCCAACCGCCAAATTCTCCAGACCACCCTCGATAGCTTCGCCGTCGATGCGTTTGTCTATGACTCCATCGTCGGCCCGCGGGTCACCCAGTTCCGGGTAAAACCTGGCTTCGGGGTGCGCGTGGAGGCGATTGCCAGCCTCGAAAAAAACCTCGCCCTGGCCCTGTCCGCCAACGCCGTGCGCATCCAGGCCCCGATCCCGGGCGAGAGTTTTGTCGGCATCGAAACCCCCAATCGCCACGCCGTCCCGCTCGCCCTGCGCAGCGCCTTCGAATCGGCCGCCTGGCGCGACACCACGGCCGACCTGCCGATCATCCTGGGCGTGGATATCACGGGCAGCCATGTCATTTGCGACCTCGCCAAGGCCCCCCACGCCCTCATCGCCGGCGCCACCGGTTCAGGCAAATCGGTTTGTATCAGTAACATCATCCTTTCGCTGCTGTATCGATTCCGGCCCGACGAACTGGAGCTCGTTCTCATCGACCCGAAAATCGTCGAGTTCGCCATTTACCGCGATCTGCCGCACCTGATTCACCCCGTGGTCACCGACCCGAAGCAGGCCTGCCAGGCGCTCAAGTGGCTGGTTCGCGAAATGGAGCAGCGTTACCAGACCCTCGCCGAGAAAAACGTGCGCAACCTCGCCGGCTACAACGCCAAGGCCGAAGCCGAGGGTTTTGCCAAACTCCCCTACATTGTCCTGATCATCGACGAGCTCGCCGACCTCATGATGACGGCCGCCCAAGAGGTCGAAACACCCGTCGCGCGCCTCGCCCAAATGGCGCGTGCCGTCGGCATGCACACGATCCTCGCCACCCAGCGCCCCTCGGTGAACGTGATCACGGGCGTCATCAAAGCCAACTTCCCCACCCGCGTCGCCTTCCAGGTCGCCTCGCAAATCGACAGCCGCACGATCCTCGACGGCAAAGGCGCCGAGGCGCTCCAAGGGCGTGGCGACATGCTCTACAGCCCGCCCGGTCTCGGGCGGCTCCAGCGCCTCCAAGCGCCCTTCGTTGACGACGCCGAGGTCGAACACGTCGTGGCCGAGTTAAAGTCCCAATTGCAGCCGCGTTACCGTGTCGAACTGCGCGCCGAGGATGCGCCGGGCGGCGGCGAAGACGTCCTCGGTGACTCGGAAACCAACGCGGGGCTCGACCCGCTTATAAAGGAGGCGCTTGAAATCATTTCGGCCCACGGACGCGCCAGCACCAGTTACCTGCAACGCCGCCTGC
>JBIIMH010000205.1:0-4497 GCA_044338095.1 Rariglobus sp.
AGGGCGTTAGGCCCCGCGAGAGTAGGTTGTTGCCAGGTTTATGCCCCGTAGATTGCGAAAGCAGTTTACGGGGCTTCTTCGTTTTAAGGCTCCTCGATCGAGCCTTTGTTCTAAAAGGCTAGTGTTTAATCAAATACAGTGAGTTGCGCAACGGACACTCGCGCGTTGATGTGGGGCGGGGCCTATCGATTCAGGTCTTTATGATTCTCGATCAGGCCAACCGTTGACTCAGCGTGGAGTCTCACCCAAAAAACCGCGCTGGCTGAGCCAGTAAATGCAGTCGGTGTCCCATGGCGGGGCGCCGGCACCATGGGCCGGTAGGCCGATGCCGTGTTTACCTTTTTGGTAGATGTGCAGGTCGAAGGGCACCTTGGCGTGGCTGAGCGCCGTGGCGAATAGCAGTGAGTTTTCCACCGGCACGGCTTCGTCTTCGGCCGTGTGCCAAATGAAACAGGCTGGGGTTTGCGCGGTGACTTGCTGCTCGTTGGATAGGAATTTAACCCGATCCGCGGGCGGGTTTTGGCCGAGCAGGTTGGTTTTGGATCCTTGGTGCGTGTAGATCTCCAAGGTGATTACCGGATAACACAAAATACCGAGGTCAGGGCGGGAGCTTTCGCGTTCGATCGGATCGGTGGCGCCGGCTTGGCCAGCTTCAAAGTGGGTGAGCAGGGTCGAGGCCAGGTGGCCGCCGGCCGAGGAACCCATGATGCCAATACGGGCGGGGTCGAGACCGTCGCGACGCGCCCAGGCGCGCACCGTGCGCAGGCCGCGAGCGGCGTCGTTGAGCATGACCGGATGGCGGTAGCCGTGGGAGCCGAGCCGGTATTGTAAAACATAACAGGTGACTCCTTGGGCCACCAGCCACTCGGCGTAGCCTTTGCCCTCGTGTGAGGCCAAGGCGCCGTAACCGCCACCGGGCAGGATCAGCATCGTGGCGCCGTTGCGTTTTTGGGCGGTCGGCAGGTAGGCGGTGAGCGCGGGGATGTCCTGCGGTTTGTCACCGAGGGCACCGGGAGCGGCGGAGGACCAGAGGGGAAGGGGCGCGGCGTTCATAGGATAGGCGTTAATGTGTAAAATGCCGACAACGATTAGTGTGGGCGAAACAACTGCGCCGAAGCTGGACATGTGGTCGTCGCCGGAAAACAAGAATCTTAACGAAATGCCTGTTTCTCCGCGCGACCTTCCCATCTACGAACTCGAATCCGCTCTCCTGGCGAGCCTGCGCGCACAGGGCCGGATCATCGTGCAGGCTCCCACCGGCTCGGGTAAATCCACCCAACTGCCGCAGATGCTCCACGCCCACGGGTTTCTGGAAAAGGGCGAGGTCGTCGTCCTCCAACCGCGTCGACTCGCAGCGCGTATGTTGGCCCAACGCGTGGCCGAGGAGATGCGCTGCGAGCTCGGCGCCGAGGTCGGCTATCAAATCCGCCTGGAGTCGCGTGTGTCGGCGCGCACCAAGATCCGCTTTGTAACCGAGGGTATTCTCCTGCGGCAAATGTCCTTCGACGCCACGCTCAAGGGCATCTCGGCGCTCATTTTCGACGAGTTTCACGAGCGCCATCTCTACGGCGATATCTCGCTGGCGCGCGCCTTGCAGATCCAGCAAACCACCCGTCCCGATCTGAAAATCGTGGTCATGTCGGCGACGCTCGACGCAGTGGTGTTAAAATCGTACCTCGCCCCGTGCGACGTACTCACTTCGCAAGGACGCAGTTTTCCGGTGGTCATCGAATACCAGCCGAAGGCGGTTAACTTTGATCAAGAGCCGGTGTGGGAGGCGGCCGCCCGCGAGTGCGCCCGCGTCGCCAACCGAACCACCGGCGACTTTTTGGTGTTCATGCCCGGCTCCTACGAGATAAACCTGACCTTGCAGGCTTTGCAGGTGCAGCGCGATCTGCGCGACTTCGTGATTTTCCCGCTGCACGGCGAATTGCCCCCCGAGCAGCAGGACCGCGCCGTGTCGCGCTACGAGCAGCGCAAGATCATCGTCTCGACCAACGTCGCGGAAACCTCGCTGACGATCGATGGCGTGACCGTGGTGATCGACTGCGGATTGGCCCGCGTGGCGCGCTTCGATCCCAATCGAGGGATCAACACCCTGCTCATCGAAAAAGTCTCCCAGGCCAGCGCCGACCAACGCGCCGGTCGCGCCGGTCGCACCGCCCCGGGTGTGTGCGTGCGCCTGTGGACTGAGCGCGAACATGCGCAGCGTGCGTTGCAGGAGTTGCCCGAGGTGCGCCGGCTCGATCTGTCGGAGGTGGTGCTGACCCTCAAAGCCAGCGGCATCGACGACATCGCGGCATTTCCTTGGCTGGAAAAGCCGGAGTCGAAGGCGCTGGAGCGCGCCGAAATGTTGCTGGCGGATTTGGGCGCGTTAGGCGGCAAACGTCGGACGTTGACCGAGACCGGCCGCCGTATGCTGCGCTTTCCGGTGCACCCGCGTTATGCGCGCATGCTCTTGGAGGCAGACGCGCGCGGATGCGTGCGCACGGTGGCGTTGATGGCCTCGCTGACCCAGGGCCGCTCGTTCCTTATGCGTGGGGCAACCCGCGACGTGGACGACGCCCGCGACGACCTTTTGGGCGAAGAAACCGAGAGCGATTTCTTCCTGCTGATGCGGGCGTGGCGTTACGCCGAACACGCCAGTTACTCAGTCGATGCCTGCCGTCGCTTGGGTATTCACGCCCAGGGCGCGCGCCAAGTCGGGCCCTTGTTCAAACAGTTCTTGGAAATCGCCGCCAAGGAGGGCCTTGACGTGAGCGAGCAGGCGCTCGATAGCACGGCGGTGCGCAAATGCGTGCTGGCGGGCTTTTCCGACCAGTTGGCCAAGCGCCTCGATGCCGGCACGCTGCGCTGCGATTTGGTGCACAACCGCCGTGGCATGCTTGCCCGTGAAAGCGCGGTGCAAAAGGCCGCCTTGCTGGTGGCCGCCGAGATCAGCGAAGTCGAGGGACGCGGCGGCGAGGTCAACGTGTTGCTCTCCCTCGGCACCGCCATCGAGGAAGCGTGGCTCAAGGAGCTGTTTCCGGCGGATTACCGGGACGCAGTCGGCGTGGTCTATGACGAGTCGGCACGACGAGTAATTGCGCGTCGCGAACGGCGATTTCGCGACCTTGTTCTGGAGTCGAAACTCACCGCCGACGAACCGCCAGCGAGCGATGCGGCGGCGCTGTTGTCCCGCGAAGTGTTGGCGGGTAACATCATTCTCACCGAGTGGAACGAGGCGGTGGACCAGTGGATCGTGCGGGTCAATCGCCTCGCCGAGTGGTTCCCCGAGCTGGAGGTCACGCCGATCACCGAGGCCGACCGCGCCACGTTGGTCGAGCAGGTGTGTTATGGCAGCTACGGGGCGCGCGAGTTGAAGGACAAACCGGTCATGCCGGCGTTACGCGACTGGCTGCGCCCGGAGCAACTCGCCGTGCTCGACGACTACCTGCCGGAAAAACTGACGATGGGCAACGGCCGCAAAGCCCGCCTGACCTACCACAAGGAAGGCCCGCCTGTATTGAGTGCGCGGATTCAGGAGCTGTTCGGCGTTGATGGGCGCTTCACCATCGCCCACGGCCGGGTGGCGGTGAAGTTCGAAGTGCTCGCGCCCAATCATCGGGCGATCCAGGTCACCGACGACCTGACGAGTTTTTGGCGCGACATGTACCCGAAGGTGAAGGCGGAACTTTCACGGCGTTACCCTCGCCACGAATGGCGCTGAGGCGGGCAACGGGCTTGTCAGGTGCGGTGTGTCCGGTTCCGATAGCGGCCGCATGATGCTGTCCATCCACACCCGCAGGCAACTGGGCTATGCCGAGGGTTACTTGATGCTCGGTTTGAAGACCGAGGCGGCTGAGGCGTTGGGCGAAATCACCCAGTCTGAGCGCGACGCGACTCCGGTGTTGGTCATGGCGCTTACGGTGCACACCGAGCGCGCTGATTGGGTAAATGCAGCCCTCGTCGGGGCCGTCGTGTGTGGCCGTGAGCCACATGAAGCGGGGCACTGGATCCAGTGGGCCTATGCCACCCGCCGTCACAGTGGGATTTTGGATGCGCGGACGATTTTAATGCACGGGCTCGGTCTGCATCCGCGTGAGCCGATGTTGCACTTTAACCTGGCCTGTTATGAGGCGCAGTTGGGCAACCTCAATGACGCGCGGGAGTTTCTTGAAACCGCCTGCGGTCTCGATGAGGCCTTTGCGAAACTAGCGCAAACCGACGACGATCTCGCGCCTCTACGCTAGAAATTTTGAGGTGCAGCTGTAATCGCTTAGAGCAGCAGCAGGCGTAGGTCGGCGCTTGGGGCGGTGCGCGCGGCGGCGAGGTCGCGGATGTAGGCGAGGGCTTCCGCATACTCGCGCTCGCGGCGGGGGGTGGCGCGCTTTTCCGGCGGCAGCAGGGCGGGGCGCAGGTTGGTGATCAAAAGCGTGGATTCACGGAAAGGCGTGAGGCGTTTGAGCCCGGTCATCAATTCGGCGCGGGCAAACAGCGGTGTCGCCGAGGTGAGCG
>JBIIMH010000206.1:0-4496 GCA_044338095.1 Rariglobus sp.
TGATTCCGCAATCGCGGACTCTTCGGCCAGGGCTGCGAGCTCTTTGATGAGCGAATCGATGGCGCGGGCCTGGCTGGCCTCGACCGCCTTGAGCAGCGTGACCTCAAAATTGATTTTTTCCGCCAGGCCGAGTTTCACGCCGCCCTCGCCCTCGCGCAGGCCATCGAGCAGACGCGTGAGCTGCTCGGTGGTCATGGACACGCCGCCCAGCCGTTCGCTGCGCCCGCCCTTGGCGATGGCGTCAAGCAGGGCGTTGCGCACCAAGGCCTGCATATCGGTGAGCAGCCGGACCAAGTCGCGGCCGCATTCATCGCACTCGTCGACGATAGCGATGATCTTTTTGTGGTCGCCCGCCGCAACGGCGCCGGCCAGCGCGTTGATTTTCTCGCCGGAAACCAGGCCGTACACATCCAGCACGTCGGCTTCGGCGATGTCGGAGCCGCAGAACGAAATCATCTGGTCGAAGATCGACTGGGCATCGCGCATACCGCCGTCGGCCATACGGGCGATGCAGGCCAGCGCTTCGGGGGTAACATTGATCTTTTCCTCAACCGCGATGGTTTGCAGGCGTTGCACGATCAGTTCGCTCGGGATCGGCTTGAGGTCGAAGCGTTGGCACCGCGACAGGATCGTGGGCAACACCTTTTGCACGTCGGTCGTGGCGAAGACGAACTTCACGTGCTCGGGCGGCTCTTCGAGGGTCTTCAGCAGCGCGTTGAACGCCTGGTTGGAGAGCATGTGCACCTCGTCGATGATGTAGATTTTGTATTTCCCCTGGGTGGGGGCGTAGCGCACGTCGTCGCGCAACTCGCGGATTTGGTCGACCGAGTTGTTCGAGGCACCGTCGATCTCGATGACGTCCATCGAGGTTCCATCGGTGATCGCCTGCACGGCCGGATCCTTGGGATCGAAGTCCGCCTTGGGACCGTCGGTGCAATTGAGCGCCTTGGCAAAAATACGCGCGGTGGAGGTTTTGCCGGTGCCACGCGGGCCGACGAACAGATAGGCGTGGGCGATGCGGTTACGCCCTATGGCGTTGCGCAGGGTGCGCACGACATGATCCTGGCCGACAACGTCCTGGAACGTCTGCGGGCGCCACTTGCGGGCTATGACCTGATAGGCGGATGACACTGCTCGTTAGTTGCAGGATCCGTCCTGCCTATCGCAATCGAAAACACCGCGATCCCGGCAAAAAGTGAGCTACGAGCTGTGAGCTATGAGCTACGCGCAGGCGCTTGTTGGTCGTACAGGCTGCGGTAGAGCGGGCTGGTGGCGTAGAGATCGTCGTGGGGGCCATCGGCAACGATGCGGCCATCCTCAAACACCAGAATGCGCGTGGCGTGGCGGATGGAGCTGAAGCGGTGCGCAATCATGAGCGTGGTGCGGCCCTTCGCGAGTTCCTGCAACGCGGCTTGGATCGACGCCTCGCTCTCGCTGTCGAGCGCGCTGGTGGCCTCGTCCAAGATGAGGATGGGGGCGTCTTTCAAAAAGGCGCGGGCGATGGCGACACGTTGGCGTTGGCCGCCGGAGAGGCTGGAACCGCGTTCGCCCATGGGGGTTTGCATGCCTTGCGGGAGCGAGGCGATGAAGGCCCCGAGGTGGGCCTTTTCGGCTGCGGCCAACACCTCGGCGTCGCTCGAGCCAAGTCGACCGGCGCGGATGTTGTCGGCGAGGGTGGCGTTAAACAAAACCGGTGATTGGGAGACGAGGGCGATGCGGTCGCGTAACTCCTTTTTGGTGACGGTGCGCAGGTCGACGTTGTTAAACGTGATCGTGCCCGCCGTAGGGTCATAGAAACGCGGGATCATGGCCGCGAAGGTGGATTTGCCGGCACCGCTGGGGCCGACCAACGCCACGGTCTCGCCGGGGTGAATCGTGAGAGTGATGTCGCGCAGGGCGGCTTGGCGCTGGGTGGACTCGTCGGCGGTGTCGTAGGCGAAGCCGACTCGTTCGAAACGCAGGCTGGGCGCGGCAGGCGGCAGCGACACGGGCGAAACCGGGTCGGGCACGGTATCGGTCGCGTGCAAGACGGCTTCGAGCCGCTCCAGGCTGACCTCGCCGTTTTTAAGGGCCGCGTTGAGGCTGCTGAGTTTTTTGATCGGCTCGTAGCACAGGTAAAGGGCAAAGCCGAGCGCGCTGAAGGTGCCAAACGTCATGCCGTTGCCCACGCTCACGTAGAGCGCGACCGCAAAGCCCAGCACCGAGATAAACTCGATAAGTGGGCTGGTTACCGCGTCGTATTTGACGGTCTTGATGCCGAGACGAAAAATTTCACGGGTGAGTAAGTTGAAACGCGTGCGCTGCTGCGATTGCAGGTTGTAGGCCTGGATCTCGGCGGGCGATTGCAGGGTTTCGTTGGTGATCGAGGCGAGTTCACCATTGTTTTCGGCCAGCTGGCGGGAGCGTTTTTTGATGCGCTTGGCCGCCATGCGGATCGGCAACACGCAAAGGGGCACGCTGATGAGCGCCACCAAGGCGAAGAGGGCGCTGCGTTCGGTGATGGCGAGGTAGAGCAGGGTGCCGATGGCGGACACCAAGGTGAGCGGCTGCTTCACGATCTCGGTGCTGACCTGCGTGATGCAGTTGTTCAGGCCTTGGGTATCGCTCATGAGCCGAGCCTGAAGGTCGCCGGACTTGTGCTTTTGGTAAAAGGCGAGGGGGAGTTTTTGCAGGCGGTCGAAAACCTCCATGCGCAGGCTTTCCAAGATGATGTAGCCGCCGCGTGTAATCAGGTAGCGGTTTGCAAATGCGGCGGCGCCACGGATGGCGAAGACCAATGGCAGGCCCAGGCAAGCGACGATCAACAGTTTCCCTGCGTACTGTTCGCCGAAGAAGTATTGCGACCATTTAACCACAAGAGGCGACGCCTCCTCGGCTTTGCCGAAAAAAATCGGCATGGTGGTCTTTAACATGACCGGCAGGCCCACGCCACTGGTAATCGAGTAGACCACGCCCGCCAGCAAACCGCCTAGGATGTCCCAGCGCGCAGGTCGTAGGTGGGGAATTAGCCGGCGGATGCGCCCGAGTGCGGCGTTGGTGGGCTTGGCGTCCATGGCGTGAGTTTGGGTGGCGGGCGGCGAAGAAAGAGGAGCTGACACGAGGGTCGGTAGATTGGGTGCGGTGCTGTCCGAGGCAAGCGCGAGCTAGGGGCCGCCAAGCCGGACTGGGCACGCGTCGAAGCGGGTTGCCAACTTAACGGCTACTTGCCCGCCTGAAGGATGTGGAAATTGGCCATCGAAATGCCGCTGAGCATCGCGCCGATAATCCCCAAAAAACCCTGGTCGGTGCCCGCAAGGTAGAGGTTGTCCATCGAGGTGCGGCCGTCGCGGATTTTTTGCGGAGAGCCGTAGATCGCCCCGCCCATCCGCCCCGTGAATTTGGTGATGGTGCGCGGGGTGAACATATCCGTCGCCACCGTGGCGTGGGTGAGGGCGTCGGGTGTCGGCAGCGCCGGTAGGAAACGCTGGGCGCTCCGTTGGATGTCGGAATACCAGCGGGCCTTGGCTGCACGGTATTCGGCTTCGGTTAAGTTTACCCACTGCTCGTAGTTGGCCAGGCAGGTGCAGCGGAACAGGCCCTCGGGCAGGTGGCGGCCGGCGCCGTAATCGAAGTTGTTGGGAATACAAATCACCCCGCTGCGCACATCCACGGCGGACGCACTGCGCTCGTAGGTGAACTTTTCCGAGTCGTTAAAGAAGATGATCGTGTCGTCGCCCCAGCCCAGCGCAGCCGGTTCACGGTCGAGCACGGTAATGGTCTCGGTGTAGCTGAGTGCGCCGGCGGGGTGGGGGAGCGGAGCAGGGAGCTGCGAGCTTGGCGCTAGAAGCTGAGGGCTCATAAGCCGCTCGGTTTCAGGGGCTCCGATGGTGCTGATAACGTGGGTGGCGGTCACCTCGGTGCCGTCATCCAAAACCAGAGCGCGGGCCTGGCCGTCGCGGGTGATGATTTTTTGCACGCCGCATTTCATGCGCCGCTCGCCTCCCGACTGGCGGTACTTGTCCAATAACACGCGCAGGATCACACGCACCCCGTCCAGCGGTCGGGCAAAACCTTCGAGGAAGAGCGCCTTGAACATGATCACAAACTGGCCGAACTCCATGTCGTGCTCAGTGGCGCTGCCGTAATACATGACCGGGCAAAACAGCATGTCCTCAAGCAGCGGGTCGCTGAGGTGGCGGCGGATAACGGTGCGGGCCGATTCCGGCACGGCACCCAGGGAAACGTCGTCGTAGCTGCGGATCAGGCCAACCAGGCGGCGGAAGCCGTCGATTTGGGCGGGGAATTGGCGGGCGACCTCGCTTTCAAAAACCGTGAAATCGTTGGTGAAGGTCAGCGACACGTCGCCGCGCGGACCGAAGGCAACGCGGGAGCGCTTCTGCTCGCACAGCGCGAACTCGTCGCGCTCGATGCGCAGTTGGCGCAGGAGCTTGGTGAGCGGCGTGCCTTTGACACCGGCGCGCACGAAGTTGGTCATCGCGTGCAGCCCCACGTCATAT
>JBIIMH010000207.1:0-4491 GCA_044338095.1 Rariglobus sp.
CTATGTCATAATGGTAACCATTCTGACATAGCCGATGGCCACTTATGTTAACCCATATGGGGAGCGACGCTGCTCCCGTTGCCTGCTTTCAGAAGGTCGTTGCGACCACCTCAACCACCCCGGGCGGTTGCCAGCGCGCCGGGGTCAGCGCGCCGAGGTCGTCACGGTTGGTCATGCGCGGCAGGCGAGTGAGCACTTTCTGCGCCTCAAAAAACTTCCGCCGTGCGTGCGCCCAGCAGCCCACCCACACCACGCCCTCATGCCTGCGCGCATAGCTTGCATAGTCGGGTAAGGACGCGCTGTCACCAGCGCGACCTCCCCTCAGAACCGGACTGGATAGTTTCCCATCATCCGGCTCAAGCCATCCTAAAGTCCCGCATGGGCGGAACCGGTATTTCCGACGGGTTTTCCCCTAATCATACCTTCATCAAGGCGGACCGCGAAGGGCCAGTTTCGCAAACCAATGACGTGCCAATATCGTTTGGCCAACCATCGCAGGGATTGATGCCGATGTCGGCGCTTGGCCCAAAACCACAAGCTTTCCCATATCGCCGAATCAATCCGTTGGAACGCGGCCAAACATTCGAGTTGTCGGATGAAAACAGGTTGTCTCGCGAAGGATTAAACGGGGGCGATGGACTGGTCCGATGCCGCCTTTGATTAATATTTTTTCCGGCTTAAACCCCTTCGCGTGACAAACGGATCGACCTCGGATGGATTCATTGATGCTTCGGGGTAAGTAAGCGCCGATTCTGGAGCCGACATCTTAAGGGGCACTGCCTACTAACAGGCCGTAACATGGATTGACCAGGAGGTTCAGTTGCTGGTCACCGCGCGCGCCTTCCAGCTGGCGCTGCAGGTCGTATTGAACGGCCGCCTCGGCACCCGGATAGTTAACCCGTCCAACATTGCCGATAACTTTATGACCACTCGGGCCGACTTCTCCGATCTTGTTGTCAAAAACCATATGGAACACACGGGTGTCGAACACGAAGCCTGCCGCTGGTTCACCACGGTAGCCGAACTCGGCCTGCCAAATGCGGCACTCGGCCAGGTCTCCGGCCACCGTGGTGCCGGTGGTGCTGGGCACAGCCTCAGAAAAAAGATCGGGCGATGGCTTTCCGAGAGCTTGGCATAAACCTGAGTCTTGCTCGGCAGGTAAATTGAGCGCGGTGGGGGGCGAGCCCCCGGTAACCGATCGACAGGAGCGGCGTGCTCTCTTCGCTGAGCACGAGGCCCGGGGTCTGGATCAACGCCTGGCGGTAGTTGCTGCCGCTGATCGCTGGGAGGGCGTCAAAGTCGAGCATCGTGTTTTTTTGCCCGCATTGATCCGCGTGCCCTGCACATCCGGCAAAAAGGACGAGGAGACCAAAAAAAGATGGCTCCACCCCTGAAGCAGCGCTTAGCCTGCGCCCATGATTACCCCTAAATCATTACGCAGGTCGTTATTCGTGCTCATGCTTGGAGCATTACCCTTGGCATCGCTTTCAGCTCGGGTCGGCGAAACTCAGGACGTCATCGAGCGTCGTTTACTGCAGCCCGATCTAGGCCGGTTTTTTTTCCAATCCAAGGAGAAAGAAACCCCTGCGATGGAACGAGCGCGGATAAAAGAACTGAGCGAACAACCGTTCAACGAAGCACGGAAGTTTTTCCCCGCAGAAACCAAAGCGTCGGTTTACTGGAAATCGGCAATCGCCAAGCAACTCAGCAATGATAACGGCTGGAAGGTATTCGTCTTTTATACAGCAGGACGCTCTGTTTTGGAAGGTTACAACCGGGTCGGCGAAGATCTCAGTGAATTTGAGGTACGCGCCATTCTGGCGGCTAACCAAGGAGGGTCTTCCTGGCGGAAAACTTCGGTCGTCGGTGGCGATGTTAGCGGAATTGGCTACGATTTCGAACTCGAAGACGGTTCACTGCGGGCCAAGCAAAAGGGCAACTGGTTAATGATTTTCTCGGCTAAGCTCGATGAATATGTAATTTACCAGCAAGTACTTGCCAAAGAGGAGGAAGCCAAGGCGGCCGCGCTAAAGAAGATTGAGCAGCAAAAAACGGCCCCCATCAGCGTCATCGGACTCTAACAGCTTACCCCGCCTCTAGAACCCACGTAGCGCGGCGACGGACCGAGCGTAGAAACGCTTCAAATAATCAGAAAAGACCGGCCAGACTAGGCCAGCAACCCGGTCTGCCGCAGGGCTTCATAGCAGGCAATGCCCGCTGCGGTGCTCAGGTTGAGAGAACGTAATTCGTGGTTGGCGTGAGGAATCGTGACGCGCCAATCGGGGCCAAACTCCGCGTGCAACCACTCTGGGGCACCATGACCTTCGTTGCCAAAAACCAACCCATCACCATCGGCATAACTTGCGCCCCAGTAACTGCACTTCGTCTTAGTCGTGAATAACCACAAGCGTTTAGGGCCCGCCTCGCTGCACTTGAATGCAGACCAATCAGCGTGGTGGTGGACATCCAACGAGTGCCAATAGTCCATGCCAGCTCGCTTGAGATGTTTGTCGGTGATTTCGTAGCCCAACGGGTGGATCAAGTGCAGCCGCGAACGAGTGAGCGCGCACATGCGACCAATATTTCCCGTGTTCTGGGGAATCTCCGGCTGAAAAAGGACAATGTGAAGCATGGCAAAACCGGGGGATGAAAGAATCGGGACGATCGGCGTTAGGTCGCTCTCACTCCACGACCAAACCGCTGTTATCAGCGGTCAAAACCCGCGAGGTACTGGTCAGTCCGGCGCTGGCGAAAGCGGCTTGCATGGCTGCGGCTACTGAGGGGCCCGCTGGTCGCGTGGCGACACAAAGCACGGTCGAACCACTGCCACTTAACCAGCCCGTATAAGCGCCCGCAGCGACACCCGCTTCAATCGCGGGGCGACCACCCGGAATGCGCGGCAACCGGTAAGGCTCGTGCATGTAGTCGCTCACCGCGTGCCGCAGCCTCTCGTAGTCACCCGCCACCAGAGCGGCGACGAGATACGCGGCGCTGTTAATGCTCTTCACTGCGTCAAAATAAGACAGCGTCGCGGGCAGAACCCCACGCGACTCCTTGGTGAGCATTTCAACGTCGGGTGAGGTCGCTACGAATGCCAAATCCGCCGGCAGCTCCACCCGAACCGTGTCCACGTACGCGCCGGTGGCCGGGTCGCAGCGCGCCACGCAGAAACCGCCCAGAATACCCGCAGCCGCGTTGTCGGGATGGCCCTCGATGGCGGTGGCGATGCCCACCAGTTGCTGCCGCGAAAGCCCCGCAGCCGACAGGACGTTGAGCCCGCCCAGTATGCCGCCGATCACTGTGACACTCGAGCCCAGCCCGCGCGCCGGCGGCACGTCACCGTTGATTTGATACGAAAAACCAAAAGGGGCCACGCCCGCCGCCGTAAAGAAAGCCGCCGCCGTGGTCTCAACCATGACCTGCGCGCGGCCATCGCCGACGGTTACCGGGCGGGCCAAAGCACCCGGTTCACGGGTAAGCGTGACCCGATTGTGGATCTGTAAGGCGAGGCCAAGGGTGTCAAAACCCGCGCCGCAGTTGGAGGTGCTACCCGGCACGCGGGTGGTCACGGAGTTGGGGGCACGGCTCATGTGCGACGAACAGGTTTCATGATTTTCTCCACTTCCATCATCGCGGCTTTTTCACGCAAATCCTGACGTTTGTCGTGCGATTGTTTACCGAGGCAGAGGGCGACCTCCACTTTGACGAGCGCCTCTTTAAAATACATGCGCAGGGGAACCAAGGTGCGCCCGCCGACCTGCATGGCTTGGGCGATTTTACGCACCTGATGGCGGTGGAGGAGCAGCTTGCGGGTGCGGCGCGCCGCGTGGTTGTTGATGTTGCCGTAGGCGTACTCGTCGATGTGGGCGTTGAACAACCACAGCTCGCCTTTTTCAAATTTACCAAAGGCGTCGCCAATCTGGGCGCGGCCGGCGCGGATGGCCTTCACCTCGGTGCCATGAAGAACCAAGCCCGCCTCGAAACGCTCCTCCACGGAAAAATCGCGCAGCGCCTTGGCGTTGCGAACCTCCGTGAAGCGGGGGGCGTCTTTTTTCTTGGCGGACATGGCAAATGGGCGCGATGCCCTTGGTTAAAAGCTATAAAAAAAGTCACTCCGCGCAAAGCTGAGGGCCAAACGACTTGTTAATGTTAAACAAGGCGATGACCGGCTTGGCACAGAATGACCCGTGGTGAGCGGGTCGATCCCGCTGCGGATGTGATTAACCGGTGGCCTCTTCGTAGGTGATCTTGCCCTCGATGATTTCGCGCAGGGCGATGTCTTCGAGAGCGAGCTTTTCGAGGGATTCCACCAGCGCACGCTGGCCCCGGCGCAGCTGTTTAACGCGGCGCGACACCACATTAATAAGGATGTTGGCGTCAGGGATAACTTTGTGGGCTTCTTTAAGGTAGTCGTCTCTCATGGTCGGGCGGGTTCGATATCGGAAAAAAGTCGATAGCACAGCCCGTACTAGGGCCGGTCAAGGGTTTATT
>JBIIMH010000209.1:0-4478 GCA_044338095.1 Rariglobus sp.
TCGGTGAACGTGATCACGGGTGTCATTAAAGCCAACTTCCCCACCCGCGTCGCCTTCCAGGTCGCCTCGCAAATCGACAGCCGCACGATCCTCGACGGCAAAGGCGCCGAAGCGCTCCAGGGGCGCGGCGACATGCTTTACAGCCCGCCCGGTCTCGGGCGGCTCCAACGCCTCCAGGCCCCCTTCGTTGACGACGCCGAGGTCGAACACGTCGTCGCCGCACTCAAGTCCCAATTGCAGCCGCGTTACCGTGTCGAACTGCGCGCCGAGGATGCACCGGGCGGCGGCGAAGACGTCCTCGGTGATTCGGAAACCAACGCGGGGCTCGACCCGCTTATTAAGGAGGCGCTTGAAATCATTTCGGCCCACGGACGCGCCAGCACCAGTTACCTGCAACGCCGCCTGCGCATCGGTTACAACCGTGCCGCATGCCTCATCGAGGAGATGGAAAAACGCCGCTTTATCGGCCCTCAAATCGGTAACAACCCGCGCGAGATTTACGTCAAACCCGGCGACCTGCACGTCGACTAAAACGCTTCGTCGCTCCCCTCACCTTCCACCGCCCCCCCGTGTCCGCCGCTGAACCTCTTTCCCCCGACGCCCTGCTTGCCCGCATCCGGCAAGACGGCGTGCGCCGCACCGCCCAAGCGCTGCGAAAGCCCCCGCTGCCCTCCTCTCTGCTGCAAGCCCTCGCCGATCTGCCCGTGGACGAGGCACCCGAGGCCCGCGCGTTCGTTGCAGCCTACCCGCTCGCCCCCAGCCACCTGCTCGAAGCCCTCGCGGCCCAGTCGCCCTCGACCACCGTCCTCGCGCTGCTCGCCTCCAACCCGCGCACCCCGCCCCACCTGCTGATCGAAATTGCCGCGCACCCAGATGCCGAGGTTCGCGCCCAAGCGGCGATCCACCCGCAGCTGCCCGCCCGCGAACTGCTCACCCTGGCCGACGACACCGACGCCCGCGTGCGCCGCGCCCTGGCCACCAACTCCGGCCTGCGCCTGCCGCAGCAGGCCCTTCTGGTTTGCGATGCCGATCCCGCGGTGCGCGTCGCCCTCGGCGGCCAGTACGGACTTGCCACACCGGCCGCGTTGGCCCTCGCCATCGACGACAGCGCGCTCGTGCGCCTCCACACCGCCGCCACCGCACCCGCCGACGACGAGATGCTCTGCGGCTGGGCCACGACCGATGAAGAGGACCTGCAACTCGCCTTGCTCCAACGCCGGAGTTTGCCCAAAGCCGCCGAACGCCTGCTCCTGCAATCGCCCCACACCTCCGTGCGCCGCGCGGTTCGCGACCGCGTGCAACCCGACGAAATCGATCTGCTGAATCTGGCCACAACCGGCGACGCCGAGGAGCGCGGCTGGGTAGCCGCACGCCGGAACCTTCCGCGCGCCGTGCAGCGCCTCTTGGCTCAAGATGCCCATCCGTCGGTGCGCACCGCACTCGCCGCCAACACCCACCTCGATCCGACCATTGGCGTTTACTTCATTGATCTCGGTGACGAGCCGGCGTGCGTCGCCCTGGCAGGCAACCCCGCACTTGCCCCGGAACAGGTGCAAGCGCTCGCGGCCACCCGTTACCCGACGGTTCTCGCCGCGCTGGCCTACCGCGAAAACCTCGACCTCGGGCTGGCCCGCGTACTGGTGACCTGCAGCCCGGTTTTCCGCCGACACTGGGCGATCCAAGACCGCGCACTTCCCGGCCTCGATGCCGCCACGGCGCGCGAGCTTCTTGCCGACCCGTTGCCCGCGATTCGCCGCCTCGCGGTGAGCGGCCACGCCTGGCGCCGCGCCGACCTCTACGATCTGGTGCGCGACCCCGTTGCCTCCGTGCGCCTCGCGGTCGTGCAACACCCCAATGCCCCCGAAGAGCTCATTGCCGACGCCCGCGCCGATGTCGCCCCCGAGGTGGCCGCCGCCGCCAGCGCCGTTCAAAGTGCTCGTCTACGTCAGCCCCAACCCGCCACCATCGCACCGATCAACGCCCCCAAGACCGCTTCAGCTCCACGCCCCGAACCCACTGTCGTCACACCCACCCTTTCATCTCCGCAAGTCACTCCTGCGGCGGGCAGCCTGCTCAATAAACTCGCCCGCCTCTTTCGTTAAACCACCTGCGCTCCCTTTACCGTCATGGCCAAGAAACCCACCCTCACCGCCCTCACCTTTCGCGATCTCGTCCTCGTTGCGGACGCCGAAACCCTGCGCCAGGCGCTCGACGCCCGCGTCCGCATCGACGCCCTCATTGCCGAGCGACAAGCCGCGTATGAACGCATCTCCGCACTCGAAACACAGATCGAGGAGGTCATCGGCGAGCCGGGTATTTTCCCCTTCCCACCCCCGCCCCTGCCCGTCGCGGGACTTGACCCCAAATCGGAAACGCTGACCCGCGCCGCCGGTGTCGCCAAAAAGATCACACCACGCGAAACAACGGCACCTGCGACCACCCCCGCAAACACGGAAGCTGCCGGTGATGAACCGACCGCGACCGACGACGATAAGGACGCCTAAGACCGTCGATGCGCAGGGACCAACAAATCAAGGTCAACGAGATGCTTCTCGAACGAGAGGAGCTCTTCCTGCGTATCCATACTGCGGAGAAAGAGGTCTTGAGGATTATGGGTGGCGACTACCCGTTCACGACCGTCGAGCTACCCTCCAACCGCCGCGCCAAACGCAAAACCGTCCCCGCACGTGCCGCGACTGCGCCAGCGCCCGCTGATGCGAGCGAACGCGCGACGATTACCCTGCGACGGCTAGAACCCGGTGAGGCCCGCTACCGGGTCACGTACCGGCAATTCGCCCAAGTGGTGATCGAGGAACACGGTGACTTTGATGCGGTGCGCACTCTGTTGGCCTGCCAAAGCAGCCAGCTTCAGGTGCAAAAATTAGAAACGCTGCGCGCCGACGGCAGCGTCGGCGCGAACCTCGACTGAGCCCCGGCAGGCAAGAGGAAAGCGCTATTCGCTAGTCCCCAGACCTGCGGCGAACCTTGGCGAAGGGATTGAACCTGAACCGGCACTAGCGCACCGCAGTCCCCGCCTTCGACTCAACGTCCGCCGGCCTTTTTCAGGTTTTTAATCAGGCCGTCGATCAGCGCGTCGAGACTCGGTTTCTTGGCCTCAAAGGCGATTGTCATACCGACCTTCTTCATCGTCTCACTGGTTTGTGGCCCAATGCTGCCGATCAGCGGCAATTTCGCTTCGGCTGACAAGGCCAGAGCGGCGGATTGCTCATTGAAGGACTGCACGGCCGATGAGCTCGCGAAGAGGATCGCATCGGCACCCTTTTCACGGAAATCGTCGGCAATCGGGTCGCTGGTCAGATCGGTTTTTTCGGTCTTATAAAGCAGCATGCTATCCACGATGGCTCCGGCGGCTTCAAGTTTACGCACCAGCACGTCGCGGTTCAGGTTGCCCGTCACCACGATCACCTTGGCGCTGTCCAAACTTTCGGTGGCGATCAACGCATCAGCCAACGATGAACCCGTTGAGGTGTCGGGCATGCACTCGACCTTGATGTGGTAACGCTCGATTTCGCGGGCGGTCGCCTTGCCCACGCAGGCAAAGCGCAGCATTCCGAGCGCACGGATATCGCTGAAACCCTTGAGGAAGTCCTCAAAGAAGAAACGCACGCCGTTTGCACTGGTGAACACGATCCAATCGTAGCCGCCCAGCTCGGTGAGAATTTCCACGAAGCCCTGACGGTCCACGTCCTTGCTGACTTGAATGAGGGGGAGTTCCAGCACCTCGGCGCCGAGGGTTTCGAGTTTGCCGCGCAGCTCGCTGTTCTGGTCGCGCGTGCGGGTGATCGCCACGCGGCGCCCGAACAGCGGCAGGTGCTCGAACCAATCGATCGACTCATGGTCGCGCACGACTTCTCCGACAAAAATAATCGAGGGCGAGCTCAGGCCGGATTGCGCAACCAAGCCAGCCAGTGTGGCCACGGTGCCTGTGACGCTGCGTTGGCGGCCCAACGAGGCCCATTGCACAACGGCTGCGGGGGTTTCAGCGGAGAGCCCGCCGGCCTGCAATTCGGCGAGGATAAACTCGAGTCGGCCCATGCCCATGTAGATGGCGAGCGTGGTGTTTTTCAACGCGCCGTAGCTGCGCCAGTCCACCTGGGCCTCGGGCTTTTTCGGGTCCTCGTGGCCGGTGAGCAGGACCAGCGCGGTGCTCTGATTGCGATAAGTTAAAGGGATGCCTGCGTAGGCGCCGGCGGCGATGGCAGCGGTCACACCCGGAACGACTTCGAAGGAGATTCCGGCTTTGGCCAGGGCGCGGGCTTCCTCGCCACCGCGGCCGAAGATATACGGGTCGCCGCCCTTGAGCCGCACGACCTTTTTTCCCGCTTGGGCGTGGGTGACGAGCAGCGCCTCGATTTCCTCTTGGGGTACGGTGTGGCAGCCGGCTTTTTTACCGACGTAGACCACCTCACACTCGGCGCGGCACCATTTCACCAGCTCGGGGTGCACGAGGTAGTCGT
>JBIIMH010000210.1:0-4449 GCA_044338095.1 Rariglobus sp.
CGTTGTCCACCTCGACGACCAGTGCATCGGTTGCAGTTACTGCGTGCTCAAGTGCCCGTACGACGTGCCCAAGTTCAATGAGCGCCTGGGCATTGTCCGCAAATGCGACATGTGCCACGGCCGCCTCGCCGCCGGTGAAGCCCCAGCGTGCGCCCAAGCCTGCCCGACCCAGGCGATCTCGATTGTCACCGTTGCGGTCACGATCGACCAAATCCCAAAGTCCAAAGCCCCAATCCTGGGGACCAAATCCCAAAGCCCAGACCTCAAATCCCAAAGCCCCAACCCCGCCCTCACCGCGCTCAGCGGCACCGACTCGGCCTACACGCGGCCGACCACCCGCTACGTTTCCAAAAACCCACTACCGGCCAACCTTTTGGCCGCCGACAGCCAAACCCTGCGCCCGCAACACGCGCACTACGCCCTCGTTGTCCTCCTCGTCCTGACCCAGCTCGGCGTCGGCCTGCTACTCAGCACCCAGCTCCTAGCTCCTAGCTCCCAGATCCTCCCGCCCAACTCCCAGCTCGCTGCTAGCCTGGGCCTCGTCCTGTTCGCCACCGGCTTGGTGGCCAGTATCGCACATCTCGGCCAACCCCTGCGTGCGTGGCGAATTTTCCTCGGCCTGCGCACGTCCTGGCTGAGCCGCGAAGCCGTGCTGCTCGGTGCAGCCTTGCCCTTGCTGGCCACCACGCTGTTCACAACCGATTTCGGCGCACACCTTCTCGCAACGTTCATCGCGCCGCCGCTCCCGCCCGTCCTCCAGCTCGCGCTCCAATTCGCGCCCGCCGCCGGCCTCGTTATCGCCGGACTCGGCGTGTTCTGTTCGGCCATGATCTACACCGACACCCGCCGCCAATTCTGGCGTCTTTCCCAAACGCTGGGTCGCATGGGTGGCACCGTTGCCATCGCAACCCTGATCCCGCTCTCCGCCCCGTTGGCCTCGGTGCTCTTCATCGGAAAACTCGCGCTAGAACTCACCACCCTGCGCGGCACCAGCACCTCCGCCCGCCTGCAACGCGGCCAGCTTAGTCCGATGGTGGTGGCGCGCCTCGCGGTGGCCGGCTTGGCGTTCGCCGGATTCTTCATGTTAAACCCGGCCGCCGCCGTTCTTCTGTTTGGCGTCGGCGAACTCCTCGAACGCACCCTGTTCTTCCGCGCCGTCGATTCCCCCAAAATGCCCGGCGTGCCTGCCAGTTAAACCGGCCCGCCTTTGCCGAACCGCCTGCTGCGCTGATTAAAAATTGCCACGCGGCGGGCGACGGCTACCCACGTGACATGACCCAGTTCCGGCCCTGCATCGACCTGCACGATGGCAAAGTGAAACAAATCGTCGGCGGCACCCTCCGCGACGACGGCCCAGGCCCGCGTGAAAATTTTGTCAGCGACGAAGCTCCCGCCGCCTTTGCCTCCCGCTACCGCGCCGACCGGCTCACCGGCGGCCACGTGATCAAACTCGGCAGTGGCAACGACCAACCCGCCCGCGACGCCCTCGCCGCCTGGCCGGGCGGACTCCAACTGGGTGGCGGCATCACGATCGACAATGCCGCTGACTGGCTCGCCGCCGGCGCGAGCCATGTGATCGTCACCTCCTGGCTGTTCTCCGCCGAGGGCCGCTTTTTGCCCGACCGCCTCGCCGCCCTCGTTGAGCGCATCGGCCAAAACCGCCTCGTGATCGACCTCAGTTGCCGCCGCACCGACAACGGCTGGACCGTCGCCATGAACCGCTGGCAAACCCTAACCGACCTCGACATCACCCCCGCCACCCTCGACCGACTGGCGGGTAACTGCGCGGAATTCCTCATCCACGCCGCCGACGTCGAAGGCCTGTGCGGTGGCATCGACGAAGCGTTGGTTAAACACCTCGGCGCGTGGGGCGGTTGTCCAATGACCTACGCCGGCGGGGTCGCCAACATGGCCGACGTCAACTTGGTCGAAACGCTCAGCCAAGGCCGCGTGGACATCACGGTGGGCAGCGCCCTCGACTTGTTCGGCGGCACCGGTGTGCGCTATGCCGACTTGGTGGCGTGGAATCAGCGGGCGTAGCCACAAATTCAATTCATCCATTCCCGAAAAACGATTCACCGGGATTCTAGGACGCTAGAGGACAACTGGCCGACGGCTTGCTTAGTAAAAACGATAGTACTCGCCACCAGCCGCCCGCCCACATGCCCACGTTGTCATCCCTCCGCGCCTCATTCGATCCCGCCCTGCTGCAGCTTCATGCGCGCACGGGCCCGATGACCCATGAATTGGTGCGCCAACCCGCCGCCCACGGTCTCGGCGTCCCGCAACTCCCCTATCGCCTCACGCCGACCACGACCACCCGTTCGATCTGCGGGTTTTGCAGCACCGGCTGCTCGCTCACGGTCCACCGTGACGCCGAGGGCCAGGCGATCAACCTCAGCCCTGATCCCGCTTATCCCGTTAACCTCGGCATGGCCTGCCCCAAGGGTTGGGAAGCCCTCACGCCACTCGCCGCGTCCGACCGCCTCAAAACCCCGCTGCTGCGCAACATAGCCACCGGCCAACTGGAGCCCGTGTCGTGGGATGTCGCCCTCGCCGCCTTCGTCAAAAACTTCAAGGCCATCCAGGCCGCCCACGGCCCGCACAGCCTTTCGTTTCTCTCCACCGGCCAAATCGTGATGGAGGAAATGGCGCTGCTCGGCGCGCTGGCCAAGTTCGGCATGGGCATGCTCCACATCGACTCCAACACGCGCCAGTGCATGGCCACCTCGCACGTTGCCTACAAACAGTCGTTCGGCTTCGACGCACCGCCGTTTACCTACGCCGATTTTGAGGAGAGCGACGCGCTAATCTTCATCGGCGCCAACCCCTGCATCGCCCACCCCATCATGTGGCAGCGGGTGATGATGAACAAAAACGCGCCCGAAATCGTCGTCGTCGACCCGCGCCGCACCGAGACCGCCGTCGCCGCCACGCTCCATATCCCGCTCCTGCCCAAGAGCGACCTCACGCTCCTCTACGGGTTGGCGCACCTACTGATCGAGCGCGGCGCAGTGAAACGCGAATTCATCGACGCCCATACGCGCAACTACGCCGAGTTCGCCGCCTTCGTCGCCGCCTTCACTCCCGAACGCGTCGCTGCCGCCACCGGCCTGCCCATCGAGACGCTTGAGCGCATCGTCGAGATCATCGGCACCCGCAAACGCGTGTCCTTCTGGTGGACGATGGGGGTCAACCAGGGCCACGAATCCACGCGCACGGCCCAGGCGATCATCAACCTGGCGCTGATGACCGGTAACATCGGCCGCCCCGGCACCGGCGCCAACTCGATCACCGGCCAGTGCAACGCCATGGGTTCGCGTTTATTTGGCAACGCGAGCTCGCTGCTCGGCGGCTACGACTTCGCCAACGCCGAGCACCGCGCCCATGTCGCCCGTATTCTTGGACTGGATGCGGGGGTGATTCCCTCGGGCAAAAGCTGGGCCTACGACCAGATCATGGACGGCATCGACACCGGTGCGGTCAAAGGCCTGTGGGTGATCGCCACCAACACCGCCCACTCGTGGATCAACCAAAAGCGTTTCCCTGAACTGCGCGCCAAACTCGATTTTTTGGTGGTGCAGGACATGTACGGCACCACCGAGACCGCGCAGATGGCCGACCTGGTGCTGCCCGCCGCCGGCTGGGGCGAAAAAGACGGTGTGTTTATTAACAGCGAACGCCGCCTCGGGGTGGCGCGCAAAGTCTCCCGCGCCCCCGGCCTCGCGCTGGCCGACTTCGCGATTTTCAAGCTCGTGGCCGAGGCCTGGGGCTGCGGCGAACTGTTCCGCCGCTGGGAATCGCCCGAAGCGACGTTCCGCCTGCTGCGCGAGCTCTCGCGCGGCCAGCCCTGCGAGTTCACCGGCATCGAAGGCTACGACCACATTCAAAACGAAGGCGGCATCCAGTGGCCGTATCTCGCCACAGCGGAGGAAACGCCAAACTCCAAATCCCAAACCCTAAAATCGCCCGCCACCCAGCGCCGGCTCTTCGCCGACGGCAAATTCTACACGGCCGACCAGCGTGCGATTTTCCTCTTCGACGAGCCGCGCCCCATGCCCGAGCTTCCGGATGCGGCGTATCCGTTTTTGCTCAACACCGGCCGCGGCTCCTCGGCCCAGTGGCACACCGGCTCGCGTACCAACAAAAGCTACGTTCTGCGGAAACTCGCGCCGACCTCCCTCTACGTGGAGATCAGCCCCGCCGATGCGGCGCGTCTCGGTATAAGCTCCAACGCCGCCGTGACCGTCTCGTCACGACGCGGTGAAGCGACCGCCTTTGCTGTGGTTACAGGAACGATCCAGCCCGGCCAACTGTTCATGCCGATGCATTTTGACGCCGTTAACCGGCTCACATTTCCGGCCTTCGATCCACACTCGCGGCAGCCCTCGTACAAGGCCTGCGCTGTGCGCATAGCCTTGGCGTAAAGCCGCCGTAAAAGTAGCGCAG
>JBIIMH010000211.1:0-4447 GCA_044338095.1 Rariglobus sp.
TGCAGCGCCTCGGTGTCTGCCGGGACTGGGCGGCTCCAACCAACCGGGTCCGCTTCGGTGAGACTGCGCCATGCCGGGGCGGCCGGGGACACGCTGGCAGTGTCGCTGAAGCTCCAAATTGGATTGGCCGTGTCGATACGGCCGGCTACGACGGCAAAGATGCGGGCGTTGGCGGTGAGCCCCGCGGCCTTCTGCCGCCAGTCAAAGGTGAGCCGAAACCGGTCTCCGGTCTTGAAACCGTCCACGATGGTTTGCTGAAGATTGGTGAACTGCACGGAGGCCACGGTGCGCGTGCTGTCTTGGGAAAAGCCCGGGTCGAGGGTGCGTTCGGGGCCGAGTTGGATCACGGAATTCAGGCTCGAAGGATTGACCAGTCGCCAAACGGGAGGCGTGGAACCAACCGTTTGCCAGTTGTTTAATCCGGCACCACTCCTCCAACCCTCGTGACCGGTGAAGTCGCTGTTGAGCAGTGGCGAGGCGGGCGCGCTGGCCGCGAACTCCATGATCGCCCGCTCGGCGCCGAGTTGGTTCATGACCAATTCGAAGTTGTAGATGCTGGCAAAGCGCAGGCTGTCGGTGCTGCGGAAATTGGCGTTTAGGAAGCGCTTCCAGCGCTCGTGGGCCGGGTCGGTGTAGGTGTATGTCACCTCTTGCTCGTTTTTCTGCAGTGTGTACGAGACGCTCGTGTCGACTGGGAAAGACATTTCGCTGATGCTATAGCCGGTGGCCCGGGCGGTGCCCATGGCTTGGGAAATCGCGCCGGATAACCTAGCGTCATTGGTGCGCACCGAGTGCTGCCCGAGGGTGACCGAAGCGTCGGAGCCTACGTTGGCAAAGCGGACTTTGCCGGTCCCTGTTATGCCCGGATTGGCGTAGGGATTGATCATCAGTGATGGCTCACCGCGCAGCGCGTGCACATAGATCTTGGAGCGCGGCAAGCCGCGGTCGACGGCCAGCTTACTGAACTCAGTAAGGTACATGCCGAGCAGCAGGTTCATCTTCTCCTCCACCTGGGGGCGTAGATTTCTTGAGGTATCTGTCAGGGAGCCATCGCTTTCCGTGTGCAACCCGGCGGTGCTCAGACCGTTGTAGCCTACCGTTTGGCGCTGTCCTTTGAGGAGTGTTTCGATAGCAGGGTTACGATCGATGTCAGGCTGGGCTAGGATTGATCTGTAGGCCTCGTTGGTGCCGGTGTAGTAAAGATCGGTGTTGTTGAGCGCGGTCTCCCAGCCCACGCGCCAGCCGCCGAAAAGGTATTTCTGTGCGGCGGGTAATGTCGCTTCCCACGCACGGACCTCCTCGATAAGCGGCTCGAGCAGGGCCTTGGCGCGGGCGCGGAAGACCGGGCTCATGAGGTTGGGTGAGGGGGGCACGGGGATCCACTTGCCCCAATTTCGCCAGGTCAGGCGGGGCGCGTAGCCAGAGGCATCCGCAGGGGAGCTTGCCGGCCAGGCGAACCACTCGACGTTCTTGAGGTTAGACTCGGCGTGATAGCCAGGCAGGGAGGGATCGTGCCAGTTGACTAAATCGGGTGAGACATAGTGCTCGATATCCACCTGGATGAGCAGCGGCACTTCACGGGATCGGGCGAACTCGAGGTGGCCGCGCAGACGCTGGCGCAGGGCTGCCTCGTCGCGGCCCCACTCGCGGAACGGGGTGCTTGACAGGTTGGGCGAGTAGAACGTATCCGGCGTGTAGAGGATCGCGACGCCGACCTTGAGCGGCGAGGTCCGGTTGAGTGCGCCAAAGCGCTCCTGCACGTATTCGATCACCGCTTCGACTTCGCGCCCCATGCCGTCGTAGCAGTTAAGATAGAGGTACTTGGGCTCTGGGCTGGCGGCCTGGGCGAGCAGGCTGGCGGTGGCGAGCAGGAACACGCCTAGCCCGGCCAGTATCTTGGAGAGGTGCTTGGTCATTTAGGTAAAGGAATCAGGGGGCAGGAATGGAACGAGAGGTCGGTTGAGGGGGGAATCGCTGGAAGTGACTTGCTGCCGCCACGCGCTCAGGAGGTGCCGGGCGGCCCCCCCCCCAGGGCACTCAGGCGAGGGGGAGCGACGGCGGGGTCCAGTGTGCATCGAACAGGCGCGGCACGCGGACATCGGGGAAGCGCGGGGCGGTCTCGTCGCGTCCGGCGACGCGGTCGATCACCCGGCCGGCGAGGGCGTCGAAGAAGCCCCACACCGCCACACCTCGCGGGTAAAAACAGAGATTGTTGCCGCTAAAGGTCTCGAAAAACAGGGTGGGCGTCTGGCTGTTGGTCGTGGTCTGCCAGGCCCAGTACCGGTCGGCCAGCGGGCGCAGGTCGACGCCCCGGTAGAAGGCGGCGATGTCGCGCAGCATGTTCATCGAGATCCAGCCCGGGTTGGAGGCGACGCCCACCATGCCTTCTTTCAGGCCGTTCTGGGCGTATTCGTCGGCCACATAGTCGGTGTGGGCGCAGCCGTACTCGCGCAGGCAACGCTCGGCGGCGGTGATCAGGTCGCGCCGCAGGCGTTCGGGGGAGAGGCCGGTGTCGAGGCCGACGAGGTCGAGCACGGCGAGGGCGTTTTGGGTGTAAATATGGCAGTTGCTCCAGCCGAGCACCTCGGCGGTCGCGAGCGGCTGGCCGGTCCACGGGTTGCGCAGGCCTTCGGCGCTGCGGTCCAGCAGCGTGACGTAATGGTCGCCCGCCCAGCCATGGGCCTCGATGTAGTCGCGGATGCGTTCGGCGCGGTGGCGATAGTTGCGGGCGGATTCGTTCTCGCCGAGCGCTTCGAGCAGGGCGGCACCGCCGAGGAAGGCGGCTAGAGTCTTCACCGCGAGGTAAACCTGTTCACGGCCATACTGGATGGCGGGCGAGGCGTCGTCGATGGTGTTGGCCACCCCGAGGGTCGGGATGCCGTGGCCTGCGGTGTCGGCGGCCACCAAAAACGCGAGGTAGCGGCGCAGGGTGTCGGCGACTTCGCGCACCAGCATGCGGTCGTCGGTGCGGCGCCAGTAAGCGTAGGTCAGGATCAAGTAATTGGTCGTTTCCTCGACTTCCATCTCGTGCGGGTAGGCCTGGCCGTCGGCCACGGCCATGGCACCGCAGTCGTGGGAGAGAAACGCCGTCCCGCGGCCGCGCTCGCCCAAGGTGAGCGCGCCGTCCTTGGAAAACGCCGGCCACTGGCGCAGTTGCAGCCCGAGCAGCTCGGGCCACACCGCCAGGTAAAACGGCGACTGGGTGAACTCCACGTCCACGGTGGAGTGGAAATGGCAGTTGCCCTCCCACACGCTGAACCAGTCGGTGCCGTCGCAATCGACCCACCAGGTGTTGATCAGCCAGGAGTGCAGGGTCTGGGCAAAGAGGGCGTTGATGCTAGCGGAGAGATTATTCGCGCCGATCACGCCATCGACGTGGCGGGCGTTGGCGAAGAGCTCCGTGCCGTGCTCGCCCGCCCAGGCGACGACTGCGTCGAGCGAGGCGAAGGCGCGGGTGTAGGCGAAGGGGCGGCGGCGGCCGCCGACTTGCAGGACGGGCTCGCTGTGGGTGCACCACGCCACGTCCAGGCGGGCGGCGCCCACCGCAGCCGGATCAAGCGGCAAGCGGAAGCGCGTGCCCTCGACCTCGCCGCTCAGCGCCACCAGCCGGTCGTGCTGCGGCACCACGCGCGCGCCTGGATCGCTGTCCCAGTCCTTGGCGCGCGCGGTGCGGCTTGTGAAAAACAGGTCAACGGCGCCGGCGGAGGGCTCGACGCGCAGGTTCGGACCCGCGATCTCGATGAACAACTCAAGATCGTTTACCGGCGCTGAAACCGGGGTCCAGCGGAAGTTGCCGGACAGCCGTTCTACGCCGAGGCGCAGGCCGAGTACCGGGGTGGTCGAGAAAGTCGCGTCGCGGGGACGAAACGGGGTGACGATCTCCAGGCTCGCCTTGAGCCCGGTGTGCGGCTCGATGCCGATGAAACGAGTCGTGCAGGGGGTGAGGCGCTGGTCGAAAAACGCGAAACGCTCCCCGTCCGGGCAGAGCGGGAAGTGGTAGGCCTTGCCGTTGACCACGAGACCGGCGCGCAGCTCCACGACGGGGGCCTCCGCGAAGGCGTCGAACCGCAGCAAGCGGCAGGTGCCCGCCTGCGGGTCGAAGATCAGGCCGTGCCGGCTGCCAAGTACGGAAAGTGCGTCACCAAGAAGTTGCATAAGGTAGCGGAGGGTCGGTTTAAGGGGCGGGGGAGACCCGCCGCATCACGCCCATGCGGTTTTGGAGCGGAGTCAAAATATAAAACAAGCGCCTGTTTTTTTTAATAAAAAATTTTCAAGCGGGCGGGATGCGGGGCGGCAAGGTCGCGGCAAACGAAGCCCGACGCGGGGGGGGGCTAGTAGGCTGTAAAACTCTTTATCAGCCAAACCGGTTCTTTAACGCAAAGTCGCAGAGGCGCAAAGAAAGCATTCGCTCAAAACGAGTTGTCTCACACTTCGAGTCTTAGCGTCC
>JBIIMH010000212.1:0-4408 GCA_044338095.1 Rariglobus sp.
GCGATCTTGCGCGAAGTAACTGCGGCGAAGCAAACCACCCGCGAAGCCATCCTCGGCTCGTTGTAGCCTTCGTTACTTTAGCCGCCCTCCGGTCTTGCCGGTGGCGGCTTTTGGCCGTGCGGTTGCGGCCGTTCGCCGGGCGCACCAATGCGGCCGGGATAATACCGAGGGGGGCAGGCCATCCTCACACGCTAAAGCTCTCGCCGCACGAGCAGCTGGCTTTGGCGTTGGGGTTGGAAAACTTGAATCCTCCCGCAATCAGCTTGGTGGAAAAATCCAATTCCGTCCCCTTGAGGTAAAGCGCGGTCTTTGCATCCACCAGCACCGCTACGTCAGCACTGCGCACCAGGATGTCGCCCTTTTTGGGTTCTTTGACGAAGCGCAGTTTGTAGCTCAAGCCGTTGCAACCGCCGCCGCTGATCGCCACCCGCAGGTAGTCGCCCTGCTGTTCGCGGGCGATGAGCGCCCGTGTTTTCACGCCGGCCGCCTCGGTCAGGCGCACCAGATTTTCGTTCCCCGCCCGCACGCCTTCCGGCAGCGCGTTCGCAGGCGCAGAAACGGCGTCAGCGGTGGCAGCGGCAGGGGCGAGTGGCATGGCGGTGGATTCGGACATGGCGCGACTATCACCCAAGCCGGCGCGTAATCAAGCGCCGCGCAACCGTCACCGCGTTGGCAAAACTGGTGCCGCTCGCCACGCCTTTGCCGGCGATGCCGTACGCCGTGCCGTGGTCCGGACTGGTGCGCACAAAGGGCAGGCCGAGCGTCACATTTACCGCCTCGTCGAAATCCACCGTCTTCAGCGGGGCCAAACCTTGGTCGTGGTAAAGCGCCACCACCACGTCGAACTCACCTTTTAACTGCCGCGCGAACACCGTGTCGCCGGGTAACGTCCGCGACAGTCCGGGAAACTCGGCGCGCAACGTATTAAGAATCGGGTCGATCGTGGTGATCTCCTCCGAACCGAGCAGGCCGTCTTCGCCGGCGTGGGGGTTGAGCCCGCACACAGCGATGCGGGGCTTGGCCACGCCCTCCGACCGCGCCAGCGCGTCGGCCGCACGCACCGTGCGCTCAAACGTTGGGGGCGTCAGTTGCGTGGGCACGTCGCGCAGCGGCAGGTGCCAGCTGAGCAAGACCACGCGCAAACGCCCGCCGCAAAACGCCATGACCGGCTCGCCGCCCCAGCGCGCGGCGAAAAATTCGGTTTGTCCAGGAAATGGATACCCCACCGCCGCCAGGCGCGCCTTGCTGACCGGACCGGTGACCACGCCGGAAAACCGCCCGTCGCGGCACCCCGCCGCCGCCAGTTCCATCGCCGCCAAAGCCACGTGTGCGCCCGCGTCGTCGGGTGCGCCCAAGGTTGCCGCGTAGTCGGCCGGACCCACCGCGATTTTTTCCACGTCGGTCGGCAAACTGGCCAACCAGCGGGCGGGGCCGATCACGACCACGCCCGCTGTTTCGCTCGCCTGCGCCACCAGCCACGTGGCGATGATCTCCGGACCCACGCCGGCCGGGTCGCCGCAGATGAGCGCGAGCTTACTCATCGGTGCCGGCGCTCAGTCCGCGATCGGCGCGGGCAAAGCCGCGTTTACCACCCGCGAAAAACTCCAGAAAGCGGCGCGCCTCCGCCGTCTCGTAACCGCCGTTGGCCAGCGCCGTGGCGGCCAGCGTGCGGATGTTGCCCAGCCCGAAATAAACCGCGCGGAACGCCAGCTTTAGCTCGCGGATCGCGGCGCGGGAAAAGCCCCGGCGTTTCAGGCCGACCAGGTTGAGCCCCGATACCTCGTCGCGCTCGGCATTGATGGTGAATGGCGCCAGGTCGCGCGAGATGCGTGAGAGGCCGCTGATCATCGCACTCTCGCCGATGCGGCAAAACTGGTGGATGCCGGCGCCGCCGCCGATGAAGGTGAAACTGCCCACGTCGACATGCCCGGCGAGCATGACGTTGTTGGCCAGCACCACGTCGTCGCCCACCGTGCAGTCGTGGCCGACGTGGCTGTTGGCCATGAGGAAACAGCGCTCGCCGATCAGGGTGGATTTGCCGGCATGAATGGCGCGGTTGAGGGTAACGTTTTCGCGGATCACCGTGCCCGCGCCGACGCGCACGAAACTGGGGGTGGCGCGGTCAAACTTCAGGTACTGCGGATCGCCGCCGACCACCGCTCCCGGGTGCACGACCACGCGGTCGCCGAGCACGGCATGGCGGGTGACGATGGCGCGGGCCATGATCTCGCAATCGGCGCCGAGTTGAGCGCCGTCTTCAACGAGGGCCGTGGGATGGATGAGCGTGGGCATTGGGCTTTTGGTTTAGGGCGATGTTTGGGGCGCGGGAGATGCGTCGATTAGCGCGGCAACGCGGGCGTTAGGCGGCGCCGACTTCGCGGAAACTGGCCTCGGCCAAGGCCGGGTCGATGTCGCCCTGGGTGGCGGCCAGGCCGAGGGATTTGAGGACGACGAAACGCAGGGCCCCAGCGCGGACTTTTTTGTCGCGGGCCATGGCGGCCATCAGCGGGGCGAGGGGCAGCGGCGCGAGCAGTCGCACCGGCAGGGCGTGGACCATCAGCACGGCCTCGATGCGCGTCACCTCGGCGGCACCGATGTAGCCAAGTTTTTGCGACAACCGCGCCGCCGCCGCCAGGCCGATCGCGACTGCCTCGCCGTGAAGGTAGTTGCCATAGCCGGTGACCTGCTCGATGGAGTGGCCGAAGGTGTGGCCGAGATTGAGGAGTGCGCGGCCGCCGTCCTTGGCGGTTTCGTGTTCGTCGGCCTCGACGACGCCGGCTTTGAGCGCACAGCAGCGGCGGACCACCTCGCCGAGCTCGGCGCTCGTGACCGTGAGCGGGCGGGCTTCGAGTTGGGCGAAGAGCGAGGCGTCGCCCAATAGGCCGGTTTTGATGACCTCGGCCATGCCGGCGGCGAACTCGCGCGGCGGCAGTGTGCCAAGCAGCCCAGTGCCGATGAACACCCCGCGCGGTTGATGGAATGCTCCAACAAGATTTTTACCCGCTTTTAGATTGATGCCGGTTTTTCCGCCCACCGAGCTATCGACCATGGACAGCAGGGTGGTGGGCACTTGATAAAACGCGATGCCACGCAGGTAGGACGCGGCGGCGAAGCCGGCCAAGTCGCCGATGACGCCGCCGCCGGCCGCAAAGAGGGCACCTCCTCGGTCGACGCGGTGTTCGGCGAGGAAATCGAGCACGCGACCCAGTTGGGAGAGCGATTTGGTTTCCTCGCCCGGTTCGAGCACGAGGGTGGGTTGGGCGCCGAACATCGCGTGCAGTGCGTCAGCTTGGCTGCGGGCAAGGTTGCGGTCGGTGACGACGACGATCTTGCGACCGGCGGCGACCAGCGCGTCGATTTGGGTGCGCACGGCCGCGGCCACGTCCTTGCCGAAGTGAATCGGGTAACTGCGATCGCTGAGGTTAACTGTGAGGCTCTCAACCATGGCGGTGGGTTAAACGGGAGCGCGCGCCGAGGGTCAACCTTCGGCGCAGGCCGCACTTGCCGCAGCGAAAGTAGCGCAGACTTCCAGTCTGCCTCCGAGTGGTTCAGCTTAAGCGGAGCAGACTGGAAGTCTGCGCTACTTTTTGCCCCTCCCGCGCCGCGTCACTTCTCGGCGTCGCCGTCGAGGCGCTGGGGGCGTCCGGGCAGCAGCGCCTCGACGTTGAGGCGGATCGATTCGAGGTTTTCGCGGATGAGCTCGCCCATCGACTCGCAGCTCAGGTACTCCTCGCGGCCGTAGTGCTCGGCGAGCTCGGCGCGCAATTGGTGGATGTTTTCGATCGGGGCAATCGGGTCCGCCGACATTGCGGCGAGCAAGCGCTCCAGGCGGTCTTCGATGATCGCCGCGCGCTGCAGGATAATCACCTGCTCCTCGCGCTGGTACTGTTGCGCGGTTTCGATCTGCAGGTGCTTCACGCAAAACAGCGCCAGCGGCTGGTTGCCTTTAAAAAACTGCGGGCGGTACAGGTTCATGCGGCCTTCGTAACTCTGCTGGTCGAAGTCCATCGCCCGAATTCGCAGCTGCGCGCCTTCGAAGTCGGGCGTGAGCACCACCACGAAGTTGTAACTGCGCATGTCCCCGAGCAGTCGCACAAAGGAGCGCTCGTTGAACTTCACCAGTTCCTTGGCCAACCGGATGGGGCTGATTTCCGGGCTGCCCAGCCAGCGTTCGATGAAGTCGTTGCCAGGGATGCCCGCGATGTGCTCCTCGACAAGGGTGTCGCCATAGTTGAGGTAATTGAGGCGGTTGGGCGAGAGCAGGTGCTCGAGCTCCAGCCCGTAAATGCGCGAGGCGTCGCCGCGCTTGATGTAGAAGTAGTCGGGGTTGTCGTTAAAGGAATTCACAACCCGGATACGAAACGGCATCGAGTTGCCGTAGGAGCAGAAGTCGATGCGGTCGACGTAG
>JBIIMH010000213.1:0-4407 GCA_044338095.1 Rariglobus sp.
ATTTAGGTAATTTTAATTCATGCCCACAGATTCAAGTCTCTTAATTCGCGGTGGCCCCATGATGTGGGTGCTTTTGCTGCTGGCTGTCCTCGTGCTCGTTTTGTTTATCGAGCGTACGTTTTACCTCCACCGAGGCCAAATCAAAGCCACGCGCTTCGTTGACGGTATTAAGAACACGCTGGCAAAAAGGCGTATCGTCGAGGCGCTCACCTTGTGCGAGGAGACGCCCGGCCCGGTGGCTGCAGTCGTAAAGGCGGCGTTGATCCACGCGCATGATGATGAAACCGATATGCGATACGCTGTGCAGGAAGCGGCCGTAGTGGAATTGCCGGCGTTGGAGCGGAGATTGGGGTCGATTGCAGCAATCGCCCAGGTTGCCCCAATGGTGGGTTTGCTAGGGACCGTTTTGGGGATGGCTACCACGTTTCAGGCATTTATGCAGGGCGGCCAGTATGCCACGGCACAGGCTTTGTCAGTTGGCATGTGGCAGGCATTACTCGCAACGGCTGGAAGTCTCGTGCTGGCGATACCCGCGCATCTGGCCTACCACTTTTTGCAGGGTCGGGTTCGCTCCCTCGTGCGTGACATTGAGTGGTCGGGCAATGAAATCATGCGGTATTTGTTAATTGATTACCGCAATGAAGCGGGTGGTTCACTGGAAAAGACGGTGCCAGCCAAACAGTCATGATAACACGCCCCCTGGATTTGGCTTCTCGGTTACGTCCTCCGCAGCACGGATATGAGTTTGTGTTTTATGTGAACGCAGGACTGATCGCGCTATTCTTCGTACTGTTTGGGTCCCGGTTCGTATTGTCTCCCGGGCTGGGCTTAGACTTCAGCTTGCCGGTGATGCCTGCTGCTTTGGCTGGGGCGGTTTCAACTGATGTCGTGGTTTCAATTAAAGGGGAGAATTTGGCGTTTGTGGCGGGCGCTAAAGTGGATTTCACGGGGTTGCGCGGTTACCTTAATGAACGCGCGAAGGGGGCGGCGGCACTGCGTTTACTCGTGCAGGCGGACGCGGCTTTAACCATGCGCGACCTTACTGAAATCTACGATATGGCGAGAGAAGCGGGATTTGCGTCGGTACAGATTGCCGCAGAGCCGCAGGTTGTGCGTTAAACGCCATGCCGGTACAGAAGCGATTTCCATGGGTGGTGGTGAGTGCTGTGGTGGCAACGTTGCTAATCGGCGCAGTGGCGATGCTGCCACCGGTTGGTGGAGTTCCCAGCGTTGCCAAATCGGCCGTATTGCCAACGTTGGGGCTTGCGCAAATCAGTCGCGGCGAGGCGACCGAATTGTTGGCCGAGCAAATTTTAGCGTATGATCCGGCGCCGCTATTTATACCCTCGGCAATGAACTGCAGTGAAGCTGAGTTGCCGGCGGGGATTCGGCCGGGCTCGGAAGGGCCATTTGCAGAAATCCCAGCGCGCTTCACCCGGAGCACCCCATTGAGATTTCCATCGAAATTAAAGACTCCGCGTGATCCGGTCGAAGGCTTAGGGCGCACCGGGGGGAATAATGCGTTATTGGCCTTGGATCGCACAGATGGCGTGGAGGCAACGGAGGGAGGTGCTGGTGTTAGAATTGAGGTTCTTAAGGTCGGTACAAGGGATTGGGTGGGTGCGGGGGAATTGCCGGTTGCACCTGTGGTGGGTTTTGATGATTGGCAGCCATTGGAGTTAATGGGCGCCCTCAATCGTGAGGGCTTCGTAGGCGAACTCGTGGTCATGACCACTTCGGGATCCAGTGAAATAGATGATAATTTTCGTTCCCTCCTGAGGAAAAATGTGCTGTTTGGTGGCCGCCTGCCGGCTGGTTTCTACACCTTTCGAGTGGGCCGTTGAGAGCATGTTGAAAAAGATCAAGATTGCAGTTGACGGCCGAAATGCGGCTGGTCACGATCCACATTCCTTTTCTCGTTTTTTGACCACTTTCCTAGTAACGCCCAGATAGCTCAGTTGGTAGAGCACGTCCTTGGTAAGGACGAGGTCGCCGGTTCGAGTCCGGTTCTGGGCTCCAGGTCAAAAGCGAAAAAGGCAAATTTCCGACAAGACACACAAACTCATCACATTTCACCATGGCTAAGAGCACATTCGAACGCAACAAACCCCACGTTAACGTCGGCACTATCGGCCACGTTGACCACGGAAAAACCACCACGACGACCGCTATCCTTGCTGTTCAAGCACGCAAGGGGCTCGCCGAGGTCAAGACCTACGCGGACATCGCCAAGGGCGGCACTGTTCGTGATGCGTCCAAGATCGTGACGATCTCGGTTGCGCACGTCGAATACCAGACCGAAAAGCGCCACTATGCTCACGTCGATTGCCCCGGCCACGCCGACTTCGTGAAGAACATGATCACCGGTGCCGCCCAGATGGACGGCGCTATCTTGGTGGTTTCCGCTGCTGATGGCCCGATGCCCCAGACCCGCGAGCACATCCTCCTCGCCCGTCAGGTGGGCGTTCCTAAGATCGTTGTTTGGCTCAACAAAGTTGACCTCATCGATGACCCGGAGCTTCTCGACCTCGTCGAGATGGAAATCCGCGAGCTGCTCTCCAAGTATCAATTCGATGGCGACAACGCCACGATCGTTCGTGGTTCCGCCACAGCCGCGCTTGAGAACAAGCCCGAGGGCAACGCCGCGATCACCGCGCTGATGGATGCTATCGACACCGATATCCCTGAGCCCGCCCGTGAGCACGACAAGCCTTTCTTGATGTCGGTTGAAGACGTGTTCTCGATCACTGGCCGCGGCACCGTCGCCACCGGTCGTATCGAGCGCGGCATCCTCAAGGTCAACGACCCTGTTGAGATCGTCGGCCTCAAGGACACCGTAGTTTCCGTCGTCACCGGTATCGAAATGTTCCGCAAGCTCCTCGACTCCGGTCAAGCTGGCGACAACGTTGGTATCTTGCTCCGCGGTATCGACAAGGAGTCCATCGAGCGCGGTCAAGTGCTTGCTGCTCCGAAGTCCATCAAGCCGCACAAGAAGGCCAAGGCTGAGATCTACGTCCTCTCCAAGGAAGAGGGCGGCCGTCACACCCCGTTCTTCAACGGTTACCGTCCCCAGTTCTACTTCCGCACCACGGACGTAACGGGCATCGTCAACCTCCCCAAGGGCATCGAGATGATCATGCCTGGTGACAACATTGCTGTTGAAATCGACTTGATCGTTCCTATCGCTATGGAGACGACCCAACGCTTCGCTATCCGCGAAGGTGGTCGTACCATCGGTGCAGGTCGCATCACCGAAATCATCGAGTAAGACAGAAGAAATTCTTTAGACCCCGCCGCCGAGGCCTCGTAAAAGGGGCCTCGGCTGCGTCGTCTAGAAACAACCCACAGGCGTGTAGCTCAATTGGTAGAGTAGCGGTCTCCAAAACCGTTGGTTGGGGGTTCGATTCCCTCCGCGCCTGCCACTTTATATTAAATGAATAATCCGTTCCGCAGCACCCGCGTGTTCTTTGGTGAAATCGTCGACGAGCTCAAAAAAGCGACTTGGCCCACCAAAATCGAACTGCGCGATTCTACAATCGTAGTGATTTTTGCCGCGGTCATTCTCGGATTATTCACCAGTATCAGCGACTTTGCCCTCTATCAGGTCGTTGATCTTTTTACCTCCTGGGTTAGTTAACCCGCTTTCAATTTCCGTCCATGTCCACTGAAACCACCACGCCTATTGGCGCCCAATGGTTTGCGCTTCACACACTCTCCGGCCAGGAGAACAAGGTGAAGGCTTACATTGAGAAGTTCAAAAAGGTCGAGGAGCTCGACGATTACATCTTCGATGTGCTCCTCCCTACAGAGGTCGTTTCAGAAGTGAAGGGTGGAAAGAAAAGCACCAAGACGCGCAAGCTTTACCCGGGTTATGTGTTCATCCAGATGCGTCTTTTTGAAGACAAGCACCTGATCAACAAACCGTGGTATTTCGTCAAGGAGGTCTCTGGAGTCATTAGCTTTGTCGGAGGAGAAAATCCCGCCGCTTTGCGTCAGTCGGAAATCGACGAGATCAAGGCGCGCATCGCCGAAGCAAACGGCAAGGAAGTTCCAAAGGTTTCCTACGAACTGGGCGAAGAAGTTAAGATCAACGACGGTGCATTTGCCAACCTCACAGGGCGTATCGATGAAATCGATCCTGCTCGCGGCAAACTCAAGATTTCCGTCTCCATTTTCGGCCGGTTTACCCCGGTCGAGCTCGAATACTGGCAGGTGCAACGTCTCACCGAGTGAGCCGACGCCCTCTTTGACACCGCCGACGTTCAGCACAAAACACGTCACTAAACACCCGCCAATTCACTTACTCACATGGCTAAGAAGATCCAAGGCTACATTCGTCTCCAACTGCCCGCCGGTGCCGCTAATCCCGCGCCTCCCGTCGGTCCCGCTCTCGGCGCTCAAGGCGTC
>JBIIMH010000347.1:0-3106 GCA_044338095.1 Rariglobus sp.
GTAGGTTTGCAGCGGCACGCGCGCCTGAAACTGGGTGTAGGTCATGCGGGCCTCGATCCCGTGCAAGCGGCCGTAAACGGTGGATGCGAGCTGCGCGCACAAACGCGCAAAGGTGCGCTCTTGGGCAGGCACCGCGTCCTTGCCGTCCCTGAGTTTACGCGCAGTACGCGTGGTCAGGAAACTGACGCCTACGGTGAGCAGACTTCGCGTCGGGGAAAACATACGGGGCGGCTGGCGATTAGGCAGCTTGGCCCGAGGGGCGGTCGCAAGTGAATTCATGCGGCGAGGGGCAACCGGCGGTTTTTAATGGTGCCGTAAAAACGGCCGATCGGGGGCAGGAAGTTGCCAACGTGAAAGATCAACGAGGCGTGTTGCACGGGCGCGCCATTGGGGTTGGCCAGCGTGCGGCAATCGCTCTGTGGAAAAAAGGCCCGATGGGCGGCGGTGAACGCAAAGCGGGTGGGGGACCGCGAATCGATTACGGAGTCCTCGTCTTCGGCGAAGAGGATGAGCGTTGGCGCATTACTCAAGGGGAGAAGGCGTTGCGAGAAATAGTCGTGGGGAGAGGTGAAGCGGCGCAGCGCCCCCATGCGTTCGCAGGCGCCCCGGGCGTCGATACGCGCAATGGTGTCCATCACGGACGTACTCAGGTGTTCCATCTCGGCCGGAGTCATGAGCGTGGCTAGCGCGGCCTTGTTTTGGGCACCGGCGCCAAACATACGGGTGAAAATGGTCCGCGATTTTTCAATCAGGCGCGGGTCAACGACCCCATCGACGGCGTCGAGGTAGGGTTTGACCGCACGCCCGAGCAGGGTGGCGGGTTTGGTCTCGCCGGGGGCCAGCAGGTCTTCGATGCAGCCGATGGGGCTCACGAACACGAGTCCGGCAATGTCGACCTGGCGACCGGCCAGGCGCGCCCGACGCAGCCATTCGAGGATCAGGCCGGAGCCAAAGCTCACCGAAAAAATCACCGGCGGGGTGCCTTGGCCGCGCGCGAGGTCATCGACCAGGTCGTCGAGCTGGGCGAACAGCAGGTCGGCGGAAAAGCCATGGCGCGGGTAGTTAAGATAAAAAACGCTGCCGCGTTTGAGCAACGAGCCGCGCAACAAGAATACCTGTTCGGTGGCATCGGGCACGAAGCCGCCAAAAACGATCGTGGGCACGTCGCCTTTGCGCTTTTCGTGCAAAAGCGTGGCGAGTTGGTGCGGACCTGCCGCCGCTGAGGCCAGCACCGCATGTTGGGCGGTACGGGTGAGCGGTTCGTAGGGAACCGGCCGGGGCGGGCGCAGCTTGTAGCCGGTGGTGCGGATGAGCGTGCGCAGCGGCTGCGCGGGCGACATGCGTCCGAAGGCGGCAAGCAGGGAGAGGGCGGGGGCGAAACTCAGCGCGGTCATAAAGGTGTGGCTAGTCCTGATGCGCCGCCTGTAGCAGCGCGCAAAGGCAAAGCGAGCGCGTCACGCAATGTTCACACGAGCGAAACACAGTCGTAACATTGTTCCGGTTTTTAGGCCCTGGTTCCCTGTTTTTTAAGCGGTCGATGAGCCCGCTGGATCAGATACCTGGGCGCGATCTGCGTCTAGGTTCTAACGGGTCAGCGCCCCGAGGGCGTAAACGACCGCGCCGCCCCCACGGCCAAATCCCAGTCCGCACGCAGCCGGGCGATTTCCTCGGACGGGCGTTGGGGCGTAAAGGTGCGGTCGGTCGTCCAGTGGCGGGCGATTTCCTCGCGGCTGGACCAGAAGCCAGTGGCCAATCCAGCCAGATACGCCGCACCCAGCGCGGTCGTTTCGATACAGCGCGGGCGCACGACGTTCACCCCGAGCAAGTCCGCCTGAAACTGGAGCAACGGCGCGCTACGGGAGGCGCCGCCATCGACCCGCAGTTCGCGCAGTGGTAGTCCGCTGTCTTTTTCCATGCAGCGGATGAGGTCGGCGGTTTGAAGTGCGATGGCCTCGATTACGGCGCGGCAAAGCTGCGCGCGGTTGGTCCCTCGGGTGATGCCGACCATCGTGCCTCGGGCAAATGGATCCCAGTGGGGCGCGCCCAGGCCGGCGAAAGCCGGCACCAAAAAAAGTCCGCCGGCGTCGGGCACCGATTCGGCCAGCCGGTCGAGTTCGGCGGCGTCGCGCACCAGTTTCAGCTCGTCGCGCAGCCACTGAATGGCCGCCCCGCCGATGAACACCGAGCCCTCCAGCGCATACTCGGTGCGTCCGCCGATTTTCCACGCCGGGGTGGTCAGCAGGTGGTGGCGCGAAACCACGGGTTTTTCACCGGTGTGCATCAGGGTAAAACAGCCGGTGCCATAGGTGTTTTTGGCCATGCCGGGTTGAACGCACGTCTGGCCGAACAGCGCCGCCTGTTGGTCGCCTGCCACGCCTGCGATCGGCACACCCGCGAGCTCCGGCAGTTCGGCGCCAACGTGCCCGTAGATTTCGGCGCAGGAGCGGATCTGCGGCAACAGGGCGCGCGGGATTTCAAAAAGGGTTAACAACTCGTCGTCCCAGTCGCCGGTGTGGATGTTGCAAAGCAGGGTGCGGGAGGCGTTGGTCACGTCGGTGGCGAGCACGCGCCCGCCGGTGAGTTGCCACAATAACCAGCTGTCCACAGTGCCGAAAGCCAGCCGCCCCGCCTCGGCTCCGGCGCGAGCTCCCGGCACATTTTTTAGAATCCAGCGCAGCTTGGTGGCGGAGAAATACGGGTCGAGCCTCAGGCCGGTTTTGGCGGTGAGGCCGGGCTCGTGGCCGTCGCGCAGGAGTTGCGCGCAGTCCTCGGCGGTGCGGCGGTCCTGCCAGACGATGGCATTGTAAACGGGTTGGCCGGTCGCGCGGTCCCAGACCAGGGTGGTTTCGCGCTGGTTGGTCAGGCCGAGCGCAACGATGTCGGAGGCGGCCAGCTGGGCGCGGGCGAGCACTTCGGTGATGACGGCGCGTTGGCTGGCCCAGAGCTCGCGAGGGTCGTGTTCCACCCAGCCGGGATTGGGATAATGTTGGGTGAACTCCTTTTGGGCTCCCGCGACGATGCGGCCGGAGTGGTCGAAAATGAGGGCGCGTGACGAGGTGGTGCCTTGGTCGAGCGCAAGAATATGGCAAGGTGAGCTCATGGGGGG
>JBIIMH010000214.1:0-4379 GCA_044338095.1 Rariglobus sp.
TCGCGACGAGATGGCCGTCGGCCTGCTCCTGGCGGATGCGGGCGAGCTTCATCTCGGGGGTGGCTTGAGCGAGGTAGTCGTCCACGCCGGCCTCGGCGGCGATGGCGGCGGCAGTGAGCGGGTTATCGCCGGTGATCATCACCGTGCGGATGCCCATGGCGCGGAGCTGGGCAAAACGCTCTTTAATGCCGCCTTTGACCACGTCTTTGAGAAAAATTACCCCGAGGGCGGCAGCGGTGCCGTTGAAGGCTTCGGCGACCACCAGCGGCGTGCCGCCTTGACGGGAAATGTTGTCCACGGCGGTGGTGATTGAGGCGGGGAAACTTCCGCCCTGCGATTCGACCCAGGCTTTGACGTTGGCGGCGGCACCTTTGCGAATAGAGCGGGCCGGGTGATCGGCGGTGGCGGCCAGGTCCACGCCGCTCATGCGGGTCTGCGCGGTGAAGGGTACGAAGGTGGCGTGGGCCGGGGCGAGTTCGCGGCCACGGAAGTTATATTTTTCCTTGGCGAGAATGACGATGCTGCGGCCTTCGGGCGTCTCATCGGCGAGCGAGGACAGCTGTGCGGCGTCGGCAAGGCGCTCGGCGGTGACTCCGACCGCCGTGACAAATTCGGCGGCCTGGCGGTTGCCAAGGGTGATCGTGCCGGTCTTGTCGAGCAGGAGCACGTCGATGTCGCCGGCGGCTTCAACGGCGCGGCCGGAGGCGGCCAGGACGTTGCGTTGAAGCAGGCGGTCCATGCCGGCGATCCCGATGGCGCTAAGCAGGCCGCCGATGGTCGTGGGGATCAGGCAAACAAGCAGGGCGACCAGGGTGGTAATGGAGAACGTGACGCCGGCGTAGGCGCCGAAGGGCTTGAGCGCGAGGATGACCAGCAGGAAGATAAACGTGAGCGCGGAGAGCAGGATGGTGAGGGCGATCTCGTTGGGTGTTTTCTGGCGGGAGGCGCCTTCGACCAGGCTGATCATGTGGTCGAGGAATCCTTCGCCGGGATTGGCGGTGATGCGGATGAGCAGCGTCTCGGACAACAGCGCGGTGCCCCCGGTGACGGCGCTGCGGTCGCCGCCGACTTCGCGGATAACGGGAGCGGATTCACCGGTGATGGCGGATTCGTCCACCGATGCCGCACCCTCGATGACCTCGCCGTCACCGGGGATCAGTTCACCGGCTTTGACGAAGACGAGGTCACCCTTGGCCAACAAGGTGGCGTCGATAGCTTCGAGCGAGCCGTCTTTGCTGCGGCGGTTGGCGACGAGCTGTTTGCGGGAATTGCGGAGGGCGCGGGCCTGGGCTTTGCCCCGGCCCTCGGCGACGGCCTCGGCGAAGTTGGCAAAAATGACCGTAAAGAGCAGCCAGAGCGCGATCTGGAGGACGAAGCTAAATGGATCTTGCGAGGTGAAGAGTTGCTGGAACGACAAAAACGCACCGAGCAGCGTGATGAATATCACGGGGTTTTTAAGCTGCTGGCGCGGGTCGATTTTTTTAACGGAGTCGATGACCGCCTGGCGAAGGATCGCGCCGTCAAAAAGGGAGGTGGCTTGAGTGCTCATGAAAAAGTCGAGTGGCTAAGGAAAAGGGCGGCGGCGGAGGGCGGTGGAAAATCAGAACAGGTTGCCGGCCCCCATTAGGAAGAGCTCGACGACCGGGCCCATAGCCAGGGCGGGAAAGAAGGTGAGCGCGCCCACGAGAACGACGGTGCCGACGAGAAGAAGGACGAAGGTAAAGCCCTCGGTCTTGAACGTGCCCGCGCTGGCGGGAACCAAGCGTTTGCCGGCGAAACTTCCGGCGAGGGCGAGGATCGGGATGATCATCAGAAACCGGCCGATGAGCATCGCGAGGCCGAGGGTGATGTTCCAATTCGGGTTGCCGTCGGCGGGGTTGGCGGTGAGGCCGGCGAAGGCGCTGCCGTTGTTGCCCACCGCCGAGCTGTAGGCGTAGAGAATCTCGCTAAAGCCGTGGGGACCGGCGTTGTTCAGGCCAGCGGTGCCCCACGTGGCCACGCTCGCCCAAGCGGTCAGGCCGAGGATCGTCGCAGCGAACACCATCAGCACGAGCATCACCAGTTTCACGTCGTAGGCTTCGATCTTTTTACCGGCGTATTCGGGCGTACGGCCCACCATCAGACCGGCGATGAACACGGCAAGGATAACGTAGATGAGCATGCCGTAGAGGCCGGAGCCGACGCCGCCGAAAATGACCTCGCCGGTCTGGATGTTGAACAGCGGCACGAGTCCGCCGAGCGGCGTGAACGAGTCGTGCATCGCGTTGACCGCACCGCAGGAGGCGGCGGTGGTCACGGTGGCAAAAAGCGCGGAGTTAAACACCCCGAAGCGGACCTCTTTGCCCTCCATGTTTCCATCGGCCACGGCGACGCCGAGGGTGTGGTGAATTGGATTGCCGGCGGCTTCGGCTTTCCAGGCTACGATTGTGCCGACGACAAACATCAGCGCCATGGCGCTCCAAACGGCCCAGCCGTGGCGCTGGTTTTTCAGCATGCGGCCGAGGTAATAAGTGAGCGCGCTCGGGACCGCGAAGATCGCGAGCATTTGCAGGAAGTTGGAGAGCGGAGTCGGGTTCTCGAACGGATGGGCGGCGTTGGCGTTGAAAAAACCGCCGCCGTTGGTGCCGAGCATTTTGATGGCGACCTGCGAGGCGGCTGGGCCCTGGGCGATGGTTTGGGTGGCGCCTTCGAGTGTCGTGGCGGTGGTGTAAGCCGAGAAGTTCTGAACGATGCCCTGGGAGACGAGGAACAACGCGAACACGATACAGAGCGGGGCGAGCAGGTAATAGGTGACGCGCACGGTATCGACCCAGAAGTTACCGATGGTTTTCGCCGAGTTGCGGGCGATGCCGCGCACCAGGGCGGCGGCTATGGCGATGCCGGCGGCGGCCGAGGTGAAGTTGTGGATGGTCAACGCTACCATCTGCGAAAAATACGACATCGTCGCCTCGCCGCTGTAGCTCTGCCAGTTGGTGTTGGTGGCGAAGCTGGCGGCGGTGTTGAACGCAAGGTGCGGGGACAGGCCGGGCAGTTTTTGCGGGTTCAGTGGCAAGTGGTCCTGATAGCGCAGAATGAAGTAGGTAAAAAACAAGCCGACCAAGCTGAAGACCAGCAAGGCGAGGGTGTAGCCGAACCAGGTCTGTTCCTTTGCAGGGTCGATACCGGCGAGGCGGTAGGTGAGGCGTTCGATCGGGCGGACGAGCGGGTCGAGCCAGGTGCGGCCCTGGGCTTCGAGGACTCGCATGAGGTAGAGCCCGAGGGGTTTGGTGAGAAGCAGGAGCGCGCCGAGGAAGAGCGCGAATTGGAACCAGGCATGGGTGTTGTTCATAGCGAGGGCGTGACGAGCCGGCTAAAATTTTTCAGGCCGCAGTACGGCGACGACGAGGTAGGCGAGGCAGGCAACGGCGATGAGACCGATGATCAGGTTTTCCATAAAGGGAAGGGGTCGAGGCGCAGAGTGGAGGGCGTAGGTTGACGTATTCAGACACGGAGGAGCGGCGCTCAGCGCAGCCGTCCGCAGAACCAGGCGTAAGCGGCCGACAGGGCGAAGAACCCAACGGCGAAGAAGAGGCAGGCGAAGTCATTCATGGCGTCCCGCACGGTAGCCCACACGGAACGATCCGCATAATTAAGAGGTGATTTGTGGGCGTTAAAAAAACGTTAACGCCAAGCCTCCGCCTCCTCGGACTGACGAGGGGCCTTTCAGGGTTTTCGAGGCTTCAGAACCACGGCCTCAACCCGCCGTAATCACATCCGCAGGAAGAAATGTCCCCGCCTACGCCCCCTTCACTCGTTAATAAACACGTCGAGCTGCTGGCCCACGTAAATGGGGCGCTCAGTCGTGGGGGTGAACTGGTAGATGATCTGTAACACCCGCGTATCCACCCGCTCGGTGCTGGCACCGGTCAGGGATTTCTTGGGCACCACAAACGGCTCGATGCGCACGAAGGTCATGGGAATCGGGCGCGCCGAGTCGCCCTTGAGGTAACCGACGGCGGCACGGCCGGCTTTGACCCGGGGCGCGATCTGCTCGTCGACGTCGGCGCGCACCTGCACACGGGAAAGGTCGCCGAGCACGAGCGGCGGAGTGGCGGCCCCGGCGGCGACGAATTCGCCAGCGCGGTTGTTCACCTGCAAAACGGTGCCGGCGACCGGTGCCCGCACCGTCAGTCGCTCGAGCAGGAGCCGGGTCTGGGCAACGCCGGCCTGGGCGGCGGCGAGCTGGGCCTGAGTGACCGCAAGTGCGTCGTGCAGGGTTTCCCCGTTTTCGGCCGGAGCCGCCCCCGCAGCGATGAGCTTTTCAGCGCGGGCCAGTTGGGTGCGCAGACTGGCCAACTGGGCATCGGCCACCACGACCTCGGCCGTGCGGGTGAGGAGCT
>JBIIMH010000215.1:0-4363 GCA_044338095.1 Rariglobus sp.
CGAGGGGATTAACAACGCCGTTGGTCACGTCCCAGCCGGCTACACTGCCGGAGAACTTGGTGAGCTGTATCGTGCTGCCGGATTTGCCGACGGTGAGACCCAGCTTGCTGATGCCGCTCTTGTCGGTGTCGGAGAGGGTGACTTCAGCGATGACCACCTCGATGCGTACTTGGGAGAGGACGATGTCGATTTTGTCCACCAGTTCGCGGATGAGGCGGATGTCGTCGCCGGTGCCGCTGATGATGACGGCGTTGCTACGTTCGTCGGAGGTGACGGTGAGCAAGCTGCTGAACTGGGTGCCCGAGTCGGAAGGTGAGTTCGGCGTGGCGCCGGTTGCCGGGGCCTTGGGGTCGGTGGGAGTGTTGGCGGGTGGCGGGGTGGTGGGTTCAGGCGGAGTAAAAGGACTGGTGTTACCGAAGCCGACCTGTGGCTTGGCTGCGCCGCCGTTGGCCTTGGCGGCAGCTCCCGTTTGGCCGGTGACGATGGTGGTCAGCAGGGTGGCGACTTTATCCGCGGTGGCGTGCTTGAGGTAGATGACCTCGTTTCGCGTGTTGGGGTCGGCCTTGACGTCGAGCTTGGCGATGAGCGCGTCAAAAAAGGGGTGCTGGCTGGAGTCGGCGATGAGGACGAGTTGGTTGGTGCGGTCGTCGGCCGAGAGCGAGAGGGCGTTGCCGAGGGCCTGCTGGGCGGGGTTTTGCAGCATCTGTTTCACGCGGGCGGCAAGGTCGCTGGCCTTGGCAAAATGCAGCGGGTAAAACTTGGGTGAGAAATTGGTGGAGGCGGGGCGGTCGAGCGAGAGGAGCAGTTGCTCGACGCGCTGCAGGTTGGAGATGGAGTCAGTGACGAGAAACGCGTTGGTGTTGTTAAACAGGATCGCGCCGCCGAGTTGGACGTTGAGCAGGGAGTTGAGCTGGGGGACGAACTCTTGGGCCTTGAGATTTTGGAGGTCGAAAATCTTGGAGGCGACCTTGCCGCTGGCGGGAAGACCGAGGGTGGATTCGGTTAACAGCTCGGGGGCTTCGGTGCGGGTCTTGTTGGCGAGCTCGACAATTTTCAGGTATTTTTCGCCCATCTCGACCACCCCGATGTTGTTGAGCGCCAGGACGGAGACGAGGGCTTGGATCGCCTCTGACTTGGTGACTGGCTTGGGGATGTTGAGGGTGATGGCGGTGGCTGGGAGGGCTTGCGGACGTAAAACGATGCGTCCGGTCCACGCTTCCAGGCGATCGATCACCAGATCGAGCGGGGCGTCGCGCAGGCGTAGGGAGTCGATTATTTCCTCCGGGGCTTGGGCTGCCGGAACCGTGGTGGTTTCAGGGGCGGGCATCTGCGCAATCAAGGCGGCGGGGGTAAGGCAGAGACCGGCAAGGGCAAACGAGCGGGAGAATCGCATAAATGGAGTACGGGACTTCGGGGGCGAAGTCGCAGAGCAGAGGTGAACGGAGCGGGGTTGTAAATGGAGTTATGCGCTTAACTGGGGGCGAAGCCGGCGCTTTTGGCGTGCGCAGTGTTTTTGAAACTTGCGGGAGGCGGACGGCCCCCCAACCGTGTCGTTTTTCATGCCCAATAGTTTCGGCCATCTTTTCCGTATCACCACCTGGGGCGAAAGCCATGGTCCCGGCATCGGCGTAGTCATCGACGGCTGCCCGCCTTCGTTGCCCATCACTGTCGAGGAGATCCAGGCCGAGCTCGATCGCCGCCGGCCCGGGCAGAGCGACATCAGCACCCCGCGCAAAGAGGCCGACGTGGTCGAGATTATGTCCGGTGTGTATGAGGGAAAAACCACCGGAACGCCGATCGGGCTTTTCGTGCGCAACACCGACCAGCGGTCCAGCGCCTACAACGAGATGAAGCAGGCGTTCCGCCCCTCGCATGCGGATTTCACCTATCAGGCCAAGTTCGGCGTGCGCGACCCCAACGGCGGCGGGCGCAGCTCGGCCCGTGAGACCATCGCGCGAGTGGCGGCGGGTGCGTTTGCCCGTAAGATCCTCACGCTGGCCTACGGTGTCGAGACCCGCGCCTATGTTACCCGCGTGCATGACATTGCGGTGCCGGTGGACGCGTTGAGTGCGTTTCCCTCGCTCGCCGAGGTGGAGGCCACTGCGGTGCGTTGCCCGCATCCCGAGACCGCTGCGGCGATGATCGAACGCATCAAGAACGTGCGCAGCAAAGGTGACTCCGTGGGAGGCGTTATCGAATGCCGTATTCGTAATGTGCCGACGGGGCTGGGCGAGCCGGTGTTCGACCGGCTTGAGGCCGACCTCGCGAAGGCCATGCTGTCGCTGCCGGCGACCAAGGGCTTTGAGGTTGGCAGCGGCTTCGACGGCTCGCTGCTTAAAGGCTCCGAGCACAACGACCTGTTTGAAAACCGCGATGGCCGCGTGCGCACGTTGACCAACCGTTCCGGCGGTGTGCAGGGCGGCATCAGCAACGGCGAAGAGATTGTCTTCCGCGTGGCCTTTAAGCCCACCGCAACCATTTTGCAGTCCCAGCAAACCGTGGATTTGGCCGGCCAGCCGACCGAGCTCATGGGTAAAGGTCGCCATGATCCCTGTGTGGTGCCGCGAGCGGTGGTCATCGTCGAGGCGATGGCGGCCCTCGTCCTGCTCGATCACGCAATGCGCCAGAACGCGCAGAACCGCTCATTTGAGTTTCCAGTCTAATCAACCAACGTGGGGCATGAATCTCATGCCTTTGCCCGATCCCGTACCCGTTATGCCCGCTGAAACTCCCCTCATTTACATTATTCTCGGTGCCGCCGGGTCGGGCCGCCGCGAGGTGCTCGCCGACCTGATTGACGGCGGTCTGCCGGAGGGCGCCCACGCCGCCGTGTTGCTCGCCGCCGCCGAACCCGCCGATGCGCAGGACGCCCGCCTTCCCTCGCTCGGCCGTTGGAATTGGAGCGAGGGCGCGATCGCCGCCGCGCTGCCTACCGGCGCCACCCACGTGTTTTTCGTGACCGATGGCCGGCAGAATCCCGTTGATCAGCTGGAGGCCCTGCAAAAATGGGTGCCCGCAGTTCAGGCCGAGATTGGCCGCATCATCACCGTGGTGAACTGCCGCTTGGCCGAACAACACCCCGCGCTCCTCGCCTGGTACGACGCCTGTATCCATTTTTCCGATGTCGCGTTGCTCAACCAGCGTGAGGGCGTGGCTAATAAATGGATGTCCGAGTTCCAGCTGCGGTTTAAGGACCTTTGTTACCCCTGTCTGTTTGAATTCGTCAAAGCCGGCCGGGTTAAAAACCCGCTTCTCGTGCTCGATCCGCAGGCCCGCCGCATGTCCCATATTTTCGACCTCGACGAGTGGACCGGCTTGGACCTCGAAGGCGTCGAGTTCGGCACCGAGGATGAGGATGGCATCGAGATGGTCGACGACCAGCCGGAGAAAAAAGCAGGCCAGGGCAAGGACGCCGCCGAGGGCGATGACGATGACTGGAAGCCCCAGGTTGATCCCTATTTCCAGCTGCGCCTTGGAGGCCGACGCGAGAAAGAGATTCCGGATATCGCCAAGTACCTGCCCTGATCCCACAAAAAAACCGGCTTACTCGCCGGTTTTTTTGTGGGTGAGTCTGAAATGAGCACTGACGGGCACTGATAATTCCATCCCGTGGACGATCGTTCAAGTGTGTCAGAACCGGTCTGCGATGGTTTGAATCAGGTTGAATTCGTGCGGACCATTAAAGTTCATGAACGAGGCAAATCCCTGCGGACGTGGCAAAACAGCGGTACCTGACTTGCGATTGAAGTGGTTGATTTTTATCAATGCAGAGCAGTGCTGATTAGTGGGGGCATGTCTGCTTCGCCCGCTCTCTGCCGCAGTCTGTCGCTGCAATCGTCGATTAACCCCTCTTGATTTTGTTAAGTTTTGTAAGGGAGTACTTGAATGGGGTGAATGCCCGGTTTCGCGGCAGTAAGATAAGCACTTGTTATACCATTGGGTCGAAAAAACGGGAAAAAGTTAGCATGATGGTATAATTAGATTTGGGGGCGTTTGCACCCTTGACGAAGGGACAGGAAGTCTTTTTTTTTTACGGGAAATTTCCCTCATGCGTTCACCCCTACGCCGTATTTCTTCTTCGCTCGTTCCCGCCCGCTTCGCTTGTGCCTTGGGGGTAGCCGTGACCCCGACACTGAGTATCCACGCACAGGATATACGCGTGCCGCTGCCACAGATTTTGGGCGAGGCGAACATGCAGATCAAGGCGAGTAAACTGGGCGACGCGGCAGTCTTGCTCGACATGGTGATGGAGCGAGTGGGCAAGGGCGAAGAGCTGCCCGCTGGTGTGACGTTGGACGCGGTGGAGTCGCTGGCGGCATCCACTTATTTTCGGCTCAGGGATTTCGCCAAGGCCGAAGTGATT